>JANZYY010000026.1 GCA_026419705.1 Fischerella sp. | reverse complement strand
TAATCGAACTGCGTACAGCTACAGAGAATGGATACAACATTCTTTGTGTAACTAGCGAGGCGAACCCCTCCTGTCGAATTGTACTGACAGTACCTCCCGGATATGACCCCTACACTGTACGCAATAGCGTTTTTCAAAACCTGATCGCCGCTGATAGTGGAGAGCAAACGATAGGTGTCAACACTTATACCAGTAGTAACAGTGGTAGCGGAATTGAGCAGATATACAATATGGGTAGAGCAATTTTAGGTGGTAGCAATAGCAATAATCGCACCAGCAGCACATCTAAGAACCCAATCAACCTCAAACCTTTCCTAGATGCTAAAGATGGTGGTACTGGCAGCGAACTGAAAAAAGGCGTGGCAATTGATCCTAAGTCTCAACCCCAGTCTCAGCCTGAATCTGCTACTCGTCTAAATCCGAATAAATTTCGCTAATGGTAGGGGCAGGTTTTTAAACCCGCCCTGACAATGAGGGGTTTGACCCCCTAGCATATTATTCAGCACTGTGTTTAAAATAGTGCATCCGAATAACCGATAACACTAGCGCCAGGTTTTGCACCGTATTCACTGGCGCTTTTATTTTATCTACTCATTAAGTCTAAGTATAAACTAAAACCGTCAAAAAGAATTAATAATGAATTAGAAATTATGAAAAATTCATAATTCATCATTCACACTTCATAAATTTTTTCCTTTCATTTGTTTTGGCGAGCAAAGACAAAGTACACAATCAAAAGTGTGAAACATAAGTAAATCAATGTAGTTAGGCATTCCTGCCAATTATTAAAAATATCGTTCATAAAGCCTTGTGCGAGTCTGGGTTTAGCTTATTTTTGTGGCACTTCTTTGCCAAAGAGCGTACGGTACATTAATTTATAAATGTCAGTATTATCCGCAGTATTAGGTAGCAAATCTGCATTTAAGCCATGTGCTTTAGAAATAATTGCTCCAGTGAAATCACCTAAACCAGCCCAGGCGATCGCAAAAGGAAAGCGTTGACCTTGTCGATCCGGCGCGGAAACAAAAGGCAAAGTTGCAGTTCCTTCCTTACCATCCCAAGGCGCGCCATTCTCACCTTTTTCTGGCAAAGGTTTATCTAACGGAAAATCAGCCTCTGTCACTCCCACTACTTCCAACCCTCCCGCATCACTATCCGCAGCCGTCACCAACAGAGTATTTGGGTTTTTCTCAATAAATTTCATCGCCACACCCACAGCATCGTCAGCACGCTTGACTGCTTCAATGCAACCAGCAGCATGATTAAAGTTGCAGAAGTTATCACTACCTTCTTCTTCCAAAACGATAAAGAAACCATGGGAATTCTGCGAGACAATTTTTAGCGTTGCTTCTAGCATCTCGGCGACTGTTGGTGCAGTGGGAACGTACAAAGGCAAATTCTGCTTTTTCAATTCCTCTTCTGGTGCATCGTTATAAGTGTCATCAGCAGCAAAAATGCCCAGTACTTTCTGAGTATTCGCTGGCAACTTCAGGAGTTCATCACGAGTATAAACTACGGTATAACCCCTACTTTTAGCTTCTTCTATGAGATTAATACCATCTTGGCGTTGACTTTGTTCGGCGGTGGTGTGTCTTCCTGCTGTCCCTTTGGGAAGATACCACATTTCTCCACCCCCCATAATCACGTCTACCCCAGACAGAACAATTTGCTTAGTAATTTCTGCAAATTGGCGGCGATTTCCTGCTTTGGCTACAAATGCACCCGTTCCTGGTTCATGAATCATACCAGAATTGACGATCGCTGTTGCTTTACGAGCTGCGATCGCTTCTTCCATAATCGTCTTTGATTGACCAGAAAACGCCACCACTGGTTGGAAAGATTCATCTAAACCAAAAGAATCTGCATTCACCTTCACTCCCGTGGCGTGAGTCACCGCACCAGCATTAGAAGTAGCGGTGAGTTGGTTTTTCATATGTCCCAAGTAAACAGCAAGATGCGACATTTTATCCCAGTTGAGTCTACCATCAGGACCAAAGTAGAGCATCCGCGCCGCACCCCAGTGAGACACACTTGTACCATCTGGGTGAATAAATATGACATTACCTTGGCGTGGGTTGGGGTTACCGGGATTCTCTGGCGTACAGGCTAGTATAGCTACTAGGACAGTAACTGCAATAGCAATAACTTTAGTATTAAATTTCTTGAGCATTTTTGGGTTTAACACAAAGATAATGGTTAATTTTCCATGTCTACAATTAAAGAAAAGTTAAGAAAAAATGCTTGGGCTAGGGCGATCGCCCAACCCGCCCAAGAATTCCCTCCCACTCCCCTACCTGCGATTTCAGGGCAAATACCTCCTAGTTTACGCGGTACACTTTACCGCAACGGTCCCGCACGCCTAGAACGCGGTGGTATGCATGTGGGACACTGGTTTGACGGAGATGGTGCAATTCTCGCCGTACATTTTACCGATACAGGCGCTACAGGCGTTTATCGTTTCGTGCAAACCACAGGTTACAAACAAGAAGCAGCAGCCAATCAACTGCTCTACGCTAACTATGGCATGACTGCACCGGGAGCAATTTGGAATAAATGGTTTAAACCAGTCAAAAACGTTGCTAACACTAGCGTACTAGCACTCCCAGATAAACTCTTAGCACTATGGGAAGGCGGTAAACCCTATGCCCTAGACTTGCAAAATCTGGAAACTTGGGGCGAAGATGATTTAGGAGGATTAACTGATGGTCTCACTTATTCCGCTCACTACAAACGCGATCCGCATACAGGAGAAATTTTTAACTTTGGCATTGCTCTCGGTTTCAGTCCCACCTTGTATATTTACAAAAGCGATGCCACTGGCAAAATAGTACAAAAAGCAGCACATAAACTTGACGGTTTACCAATAGTGCATGATTTTGTCCTAGCAGGGCAATATCTGGTATTTTGCATTCCTCCGGTGCGGCTGAATTTGCTTTTGGCTTTGACTGGGTTTAGTACTTTCAGCGATGCTATGGTATGGCAACCCAGCAAAGGAACGCAAATTTTAGTCATTGACCGTCAAACCTTGAATGTAGTCAGCCGTGGAAAAACAGAACCTTGGTTTCAGTGGCATTTTAGCAACGGTTACGTCGATGCTAGCGGTACGGTAATTGTAGATATTGCCCGCTATGAAGACTTTCAGACAAACCAGTACCTCAAGGAAGTAGCATTTGGTGAAACTCACACTGCTGCCAAGAGTACGCTATCGCGAATACACATAAATCCCCAAACAAGTGAAGTAAAAAACATTCAGCAAATATTAGACCGCCATTGTGAATTTCCCAGCGTACCACCCCAAAACGTGGGACAAGCCTTTAGATACACCTATATGTCGACTTTTCGACAAGGGACAGATATTAGTCAAGAATTATTAAATGCGATCGCCTGCTACGACTACCAAACCGAAACTCTCACGGAAGCAAACTTGGGCGAAAACCGCTATGCTGCTGAACCAATTTATGCCCCAGATGCTGAAAATCCGGAAAAAGCTTGGATTTTAACAGTTGTATACGACGGTAATTCCCATCGCAGTGAAGTTTGGGTATTTGACGCGCTGAGATTAGATGAAGAACCTGTGTGTAAACTCGAATTACCTAGCGCCATCCCTCCCAGCTTCCACGGTACTTGGAAACCTGCATAAATGGGGATCGGGGATTGGGGGGATCGGGGATTGGGGATTGGGAATAGGTGAAAATTATGAATGATGAATGCTGAAAATTTCATAATTCATAATTTTTATGCCCTTTGCCCATCAAACTGGATGAAAGTAAAAAGCAGCCCCCAGGACAGTATAGGTTGCTAGCAGCAGCATTCCTTCCAGCCAATTAGAACGACCGTCCAAACTGATCAGGTTGGCAATGACCACAGTGATAATGACTGCAATCACCTCAAACATGTTAAAGTTCAAATCCATTGGTTGTCCAATCACCTGACCGACCAGCACTAGGATGGGTGCAACCAGCAAAGCAACCAGTAGACTCGATCCCATTGCTACAGAGACAGACAAATCCATGTTGTTTTTGATCGCCACCCGGACGGCGGTGACGTATTCGGCTGCACCCCCAACTAGTGGTAACAAGATTACCCCGGTAAAAAGAGGTGTGAGTCCTAATCCTTTTGTGGCTTCTTCGACCGCACCAACAAAAATTTCGGACACAAACGCTATACCAATCGTTGCTGCAAGCAAGATACCAATCCAAAACCATAAGTTTGGTTTTCCGCGTTCACCTTGTTCTCCCGCTCCGTCCTGAGAAACCCGATCTTCTAGTTCGACAACACTGACATCGTAGAGGTAGCTGTGGGTCTTTAAGGAAAACAGCAAGGTAAAGGCGTAGACTAAAATCAGAACGATCGCCACAAAAATGGACAAGTTGTTAATGGCGCTTTGCTCGACTACATTAGATGTGGTGATCACTGTGGCAGGTAGGACAATTGCAACTACTGCTAGCGTCATCGTCGAACCATTTACCCGAGCAACCATCGGCTGAAAATTCTGCTCTTTGTAACGCAATCCTCCCAGCAGCATGGATAATCCCATCACTAGTAGCAGATTAGCGATAATTGACCCGGTGATGCTGGCTTTGACGATGTCTACTAAGCCTTCTTTCAAAGCTACCAGGGCAATGATCAATTCGGTAGCATTACCGAAGAGTGCGTTTAACAAACCTCCAATTGTGGGTCCCAAGATTACGGCAATTTCCTCAGTCGCAGTACTCAGCCAGATAGCGAGGGGAACGATCGCGATCGCCGAAAGTACAAAGACTGTCAATGCTCTCCACTCCAGCTTCTCTGCTGCAATGGCGATGGGGATGAAGATTAGCAAACCCATTGAAATCAGGTTTTTAGGTTGTATTTTAGCTATGGTTGCCATAAGTTTATAGGCCTAATCTTGTCTGTCTGGTAGATATTACAGTACAGACGACACTTTACAATATCTCTGGAGCAAACAGCACCATCCACAGTAGGCTCTATACCATTAGCAACCCACGATCGAGAAATGGCGAATCGCGTCAAAGGTTGGGTTATGGAATCTCAACCCAACCTTCTATGACTATATATTTTCTCTGTCTACTTTTTGATAATCTCTAAAGAACCGCTGTTTGACGAGTAGAGATAACCATAGCTGGATAGATTTGCAATCAGGTTTGCGCCATCCAAAGTGACGCTACCTGAAACCTGTGCTTCACGCGAAGCACCCGCACCACGATATTTGGATATGTAGCCTGGTCCTTGGCTGTGGCTGTGGTAATTACCGCGATAAGTATCACCCGTACCTGTCCAAGTTAATGCCACATTCAAGGTTTTATTAGTTCCTGATGAGTAATCGTAAACTGTGAATGTGTCATTCAAATTCGCTGAATTCAGCGACTTGTTGATGGTGAAATTTGGGTTTGCAATCGAGCCATAACCATACGACCCCTCTCCAGTGCAGTAGTTATAGTTTGAATAAGAAACGAAGGCCTCTTTCTGGGAAGTTGGAGCGCCAGGTTGGTTCTTAGTGATGCTGTTAAAAGCATAAATATCGACATAAGTCGAATTGCAGCCGTCATATTGGGAAAAGGTAGCATAAGCACTTTCTCCCTTGAATTGATATTTGGTAGTAGTGGCGGCTAGTGCAGGAACACTCAGACTGAGTACGGCAAAAGCAGCTCCAATCATTGCTTTTTTCATGTTTTTTCCTCTGGTTAAGCAGAGTATAAATATTACACTAAACTGTTACTGTCAAGCTAGTAATTTATACTACGGCAACATCAGCGCTTACCTGCAGACACTCGCTTCCAGGTAATGGATGCAATAATTTAGTCTGTAGAAATTTACAGAATCAGCGATCGCCCCTTAAAAAAATGTAAAGTGTGGCGTTGTATAAAATGGAGATGGAGAATGAACCACCAAGACGCTAAGAACACTAAGAACTGAGTTTTTCAAGGAAAAGAGAAAATAACATCATCCCACTGTCTGTGCAACGCCTAAAATTATGGTGGTGTGACCAGACTAATTTGGTACATATATATCTCTGCTGCTGTGGAGGGGAAAGTCCACACCGGACGAGCCGGGATTTATTTTCAAGCTGATCGTGACGCCATTCTAAATTTTCGGATCCCTCTAAATCCCACTTGGAATGTAACAGATACGAAATTAGCCTACCGCAACGCCTGCGATGTACGTGTCTAGTACATTTCCGGTTAAGGGAGATTGCAGGGGACAGAAAGCACGCCCTAGAAGTTCATCCCACAATCAAGTTATCTGGATCGTATTGGTTTATAAAGATGTACTTTTCACGGACAAACTGTATAGAAATGCTTATTTATCCACTTGCATAAATATTTGTATAATTCTTTGAAGAATTTTATGTAGGTTATGCCAATTCTCAAAAATATAGTTCAGTGAGTACTTAAGTACTCACTACCAACCAAGAACATTTGTAGTCATTTTTTGGAGAAACGGTAGTTTATAAGCACAATGTTACCATCCGACCTACTGCATCACCGCCAAAATGGAGAGGAAATCATCCCGAAAAGACTGAAACTCGATGAAAAGCATTTGGGATTAGCAAATGAATTAATCAATTCTTTTCAAGAGACAGTAGGAAGGACTCAGGGTGAACTGGAACGTCAGTTATTAGAATTGGAAGGTGACACTCCCGATTATAAAATCAAGCGGGGTTTAGCCTATCTTCTTAAAAGTAGTTTTTGCACATTTGAGGTGGTTAGCCCCATCGAACCTCAAAGATTAAGAGCAAGGGTGTTTGCTTTGGCTGCAAAATCTGTTCCTAGTCGAGAATTAACGCAAATTACATTTAGCAAAATTGCTGATGAATTAACTCAAGAATTAGGACATGAAGTTTTACCAGAGCAGGTCCGTGACGGATTATATGCTGATTTATCGGAAAATAAGATATTGACTGCTTTTGATGCACCAAAACCGGAAGAATTATTGCATCGATATAATTTATCTCAAGTTCAGGGAGTTTTTTATAAAGCCAGTCAATTAGTTTTGAATGCTCATCGCAATGTACCGGGAGAATATAAGCTTTTGTTTCGCTATCTGAAATTATTTCAATTGATGGCTTATATCGAAGGTGATGCCGACCACGGATTTACAATTACAATTGATGGCCCGGCAAGTTTGTTTAATCCAAGTACGCGATATGGTTTGGCGATCGCTAAACTTATCCCTGCTTTACTTCACGTTTCCAAATGGAGTCTTTCTGCGACACTGCAAGTTCGTGATTTTTATACAGAGACTTGGAAAAGTGGACGTTTCACACTTAATTCGGAATGCGGTTTGGTAACTCACTACCCACCTGGTAAGCCTTACGATAGCATGTTGGAAGCATCATTTGCTGACAGGTGGGATGCACTCCAAACCAAGTGGGTGTTAGAACGAGAAGTTGATTTAATTCCCATCCCCGGTAGCGTGATGATTCCCGATTTTCGCTTAGTCCATCCTGATGGACGTAGTTTTTTATTAGAAATAATCGGCTATTGGCGACCGGAATATTTACAAAAAAAGTTTGCCCAAGTGCGGCGTGCTCAGTGTCATAATTTGATTTTGGCAATTTCTGAACGTCTAAATTTGGATAAAGCAGGTGTCAAATTAAACGATGTTCCGGCAAGAATTGTTTGGTTTAAAGATAAACTTTTGCCGAAATCAGTGTTAGCAGTTATCGAATAGGAACCACTTTGATTATTGAAAAAATTTAATACTGTTTTTTGGTCATCTAAACAATTTAAATCGCATCAGTTGCGTTTCCATGATTGGCAGTAAAGTTTTATTCAGTTCTATACTATCTTGAAACTGTAAAATTTGTGTTGGAGGCAACTCAAAAGGAAACTTGCCTGGCAAATCAGGACGCTGCATTTGTGCAAGTAAAATTTGCTCAGTTCGTTTACTTTGAATCGCATAACCAATTTCAATACAAACAGTCGGACTGGGAATTAATTGAGCAGTTTGTTTGCTCTCAATGCTGGCGATGGGTGTAGCATCTGCAATCAACAACAAACTCTTACGGATTTTTCGCATCATGGCACTTCCCAGTCGCAAAGAACCATCTTTGCAGCGATAAGACTCTATTAATTTCAGAGGTAAACGCGACCGCAAGTTTAACTTTTCCAAGCCGAGCGTTAACACCTCGCGTAGAGCATTTGTTGCTGGTGGATATTCTATTTGAGAACAGAAAAAAATAGTTGGTTCTAACTGTCCTAATACTGACTGTTTGGTGAAATAAATTTCATGACTAATCAAGTCAATATTAGCTACACAGTAGCCACCACTACCCTCTATATAAAATTCAATATTCTCGCCTTCCAGATAGCGCCCGAACCAAGTCGATTTCTTGATGTCCTCACTGTCTTCTAGAAAATCCGCTCTTAGCCCCGATTTTAGTAAACTTTTCTTGCTCAGGCGAATGTCCGGCGGACGTTTTTCTACTTCCTGTATAGGCTCATAATCCTCAAGATACCATGCTCTCAGAGCAATTATTGACATAAGGCGCTATTTCAACTGTCTCACGCTAATTCACTTCGTACCAGCTTACACCTTACACCCCATCATCGAACAATCCAAGTATTGCTGGGTTGCTGGTGATCGCACTCGTGAAAAAATAAATTTTAAGTGAAGTCACATGCAAATAGTTTTAAAAAATAACAACACCCAAGCATCTACCGGACGAGTGATTTCCTCTCCTTGTTCATTCTAGCCAGGGATGTACTGGGCTAATCACCTTTTATATCAGTGATACCAATCAGTTACAGCGCCCCCTTTCTCCCACTATGAGGAAATATCATCTCTCGAGTTGGGTGTTGTTATTTCGTTACGAGACAGATGCAACTTCAACAGCGTTTTTACCTCTTCTGATTTTTCAACTAGCTGTTTTATCTGCCAGGGAAGCTTTGCAGCTTCAATTATCAGATTAGCATGCTTGAATTAGAAGAGGTATTTTTGAAACTAAACTTTACTTTTTAAAGTCTAAATCAGAAGATGAAATTACCTGACTGAATTCTAGAAAATGCTCAAAAAAATATTAAGTTTTGAAAAAAGAGGCATGCAAACTGTGAATGATGAATTATGAAATTTTCAGCCCGATCGCATTCATAATTCACCCCATCACTCCCACCCTACGGTCAGCCGAAAAAGGTGCGAAATCGCCCCATCACCCTATCAACCTTTTCCTCTTCCCATTCAGGCAGTACTTAGGCCAAAATGGATTAGATATGTCTTAAATGATGCAACTATATGCCTAGAACTCCAAATGAATACGCAGTGTACCTACTGATGGCAAGCGGTCATCGAGAAGAAGTGCGTTTTCCAACGATTCAAGAATTTCAGAAATGGTATAGTGCTGAACTTGTGCCAAAATCTACTTCCGATGACTTTATTAACGTGCCAATCAAAAACATTCAGGGTGAATATATGGTAGTGCGCCCCTCTCAGATTGTAGCAATCCGAGTAGAACCACTTTTTAGCTCTAGTGTGGAAAGATTTACATAATCATGAACAAAACACTTGCTTTGGTTTCCTTGAGTTTGGGATTTTTCCTTGTCAACCATATTTGCTCAGTACTGGCTCAGGTTCCTACCTTCCCACCACAGCCATTACCGACCAATTTCCCAGAACAACCACCACCGCAAGTACCAAGCATACCTGAGGTACAGCCACCGTTAAAACCGATAACCTTGGAAACAGTCTGTACCCCAGCTTATCAATGTTTGGGTTGGGATGAACAAATTTGGGGCACAAAAGGCAAACGAGGCGATCGCAAAGCCTTGGTGACAGCCATTGACAACAGTTTACGTTACCTGACAACCAGCAAAGCTATTGCAGCATATCAAAATTATCCAATTCCAGAAATTACCCTCGATCGGGTTCGTCGTAGCTTGCAGCGTTTTCGTCAGTTGGTGATTAGCTCTAGATCGCCAGCACAACTGCAAGCTGCTGTGCGCAGAGAGTTTGTCTTTTATAAATCAGTCGGTAACGACGGTCAAGGCACTGTTAAGTTTACTGCTTATTACGAGCCGGTTTATACCGCCAGTCGGGTTCGTACACCTATATATAAATATCCTGTCTATCGATTACCACCCGACTTTGACCAATGGGCAAAACCACACCCCAAACGCATAGATTTAGAAGGCAAAGATGGCTTACTAGGTGATAAAAGTCCATTGCACGGTTTAGAATTGTTTTGGTTCCGCGATCGCCTCGATCCATATTTAGCACAAATTCAAGGTTCTGCCCAGCTGAGGTTAACCGATGGTACCAGAACCTCTATTGGCTATGCAGGAGGAACCGATTACCCTTGGATCAGTGTTGGTAAAGAACTAGCTAACGATGGCAAATTAGTCTTAAAAGGTTTAACCTTACCCAAGGTAATCGCGTACTTTCGTCAACATCCACACGAGTTGAATAATTATTTACCACGTTGGGAACGCTTTGTTTTTTTTAAGGAAACTGGCGGTACGGCAGCTACTGGAAGTATTGGTGTACCAGTAACACCAGAACGTTCTATTGCTACAGATAAATCTCTCATGCCTCCGGGAGCGCTAGCAATAGTCAACTCCAGATTTCCCTATCCTACCAGGAATGGAAAGCTAGTTTTTCGCCGAGTCAGTCGCTTCGTACTAGATCAGGACACCGGTAGCGCTATCAAAGGTCCGGGACGCGTGGATTATTTTATGGGAACTGGTAAACTAGCAGGCGATCGCGCCGGTATAACAGGTGGAAATGGTACTCTATATTATTTGCTACTGAAGGAGTAATTAGGGACTAGGGATTAGGGAGTGGGAATGGATAAAAGTTTTATACTAGCCCCTAACCTAAGCGTCTCTAGTCCCGTCAATGCGGGTAAAAACGAACCCAAATCTTAGTAGAGTGTCTTGGTGGTGAAAAAAGAATTATTGAAACACCAAGACGCAAAGACACCAAGAAAAATCCATTGGGAAGACCCACACTTTGACAGGGGTACTTCTAGTTCCTAGCCCCCCTTTTATGTAAGGACTTTTTTATAACTATGAAATTTAGCGAAATCTTAGCAAAACTTGGTGATGCAGCAGCCTCCAATAGTCTTAATATAAATAAAGACAATAACCCAGAAATCACAAGCGTCGCGGCAGTTGATGAAGCCACAAGCGGTACTATCAGCTATATTGAGGGATTAAAATTTGCGGCAATGGTAGGCAAAACGGGTGCTAGTGCTTTAATTTTGCCTCAAGATGAAGTATTACAGGCACAAGCACAAGAGCGTGGAATCGCCTGGATCGCAACCCCAGAACCAAAACTGATATTTGCGAGAACGCTCAAATTTTTCTACCAACCCTGGCGTCCCGATCCAGAAATTCATCCTACTGCTGTAATTCATCCCACTGCGAAAATCGGTACTGATGTTTACATTGGCCCGCATGTAGTGATTCATCAAGGAGTAGAAGTTGGTAATAGTGCATGTATTCATGCTAATGTTGTGGTTTATCCTGATGCTAAGATAGGCGATCGCACTACTTTACACGCCAATTGCACCATCCATGAACGTACCTTGATTGGTGCAGATTGCGAGATTCACAGTGGTGCAGTCATTGGTGCAGAAGGCTTTGGCTTTGTGCCTACTGCCACTGGTTGGTTAAAAGTGGAACAATCAGGTTATACAGTTTTAGAAGATGGCGTAGTTGTTGGCTGTAACAGCGCTATCGACCGCCCAGCCGTAGGAGAAACACGGGTAGGTCGCTATACAATTATTGACAATTTAGTACAAATTGGTCACGGTTGCCAAATTGGTGCTGGTTGTGCGTTAGCAGGTCAATCTGGAATGGCAGGAGGAGTCAAACTCGGAAACCGTGTGATTTTGGCGGGACAATCAGGAATAGCTAACCAAGTGAAGATAGGGGATGGGGCGATCGCATCTGCTAAAGCTGGAATTCACAGCGATGTTCCACCGGGAGAAATTGTCTCCGGAACCCCAGCCGTACCCCACAAAACTTTTCTGAAAGTGTCTGCGATTTTACCTCGTTTACCGGATATTTATCAATCTCTGAAACAATTACAACGCCAAATAGCACAAAAATCATGATTGTTAGTAGTTAGTAGTTGGTAGTTAGTAGTTACTGGTGAATGGAACAACTAACCACTATCCACTAACCACTAACTTTTATCTGGAAACCACAACCTGAATAAGTAGGGTTTACCTCACTACTAAAATTGCGATTTTCAGCAAATATAAAGATAAAGGCGATAGAAAAACGCCTAAACAACTCAAAAGTAATAGACAATTTTGAATTTGCTTTCAATTTGGTTGTAATACTGTTTTCGAGGAGGTTAAAATTTTATGGCACTTGTACGTTGGCAACCATTCCAAGAAATGGAAAGAATTCGTCGTCAAATGGATCGCATGTTTGACGAACTGGCTGGATTTGATCGTGAGTATACGACAACTTGGGCACCTGCAATTGAGTTAGAAGATACAGACGATCAACTAATTTTGCGAGCTGAAATTCCAGGAATTGAAGGCAAAGACTTAGACATTCAAGTAGCAAGAGAAGCTGTATCTATTGCTGGCGAAACTCGGCAAGAAAGAAAAACTGAAGAACGGGGATACTTACGCTCTGAATTCCGCTATGGTAAGTTCCAACGCACAATTCCTCTGCCCGTTCCTATCAATAATGACCAAGTTAAAGCCGAGTTCAAGAATGGCATTTTGACATTAACTCTACCAAAAGTAGAAGAAGCCAAAAAGAAAGTAGTGAAAATTAATTTGGAAGAAGGCAAAACCTCCCTGCCTGATTCCCAGTCTGTTCAAGTTGTTTAACTGGTTGGAAACAAAACAATAAAAAGTAAAAAGGGTGTTATGTAAGATGTAACTTTTTACTTTTTGCTGAAGAAAAGACAGAAGATTAATGTAAACATAAAGAGGGTGGGAATTCTCCCACCTTTTTTAATTTTTTGTGTGTCATATCACCTCTTTATGAAACCCTCCCTGTAATCTATCCTTGTCAACATGTAAGTCTTGCAAGACGCAAATACCTAGTTCCTTTAAAAAAAAAATAAAAAAAACTACGATTTTAGACAAAACTGTACTTGGTCTCAACAACCGTTAGGAATTTAAATTCTTATATCTCTTCAAACCCGCCCTATTTTTACTAGCTTAAGTAGTATTTTTAAGTAAAAATACTGAAAATTTGCGTGTAGAAAATAATGAATGTAAAATCTATGTCAAAATCATAGCAATATCGCGGTAAATAGGGGAAAATTCGACTTCATGACACGAGAACAATCCATGCCGCACAGCAGTCTCAAAGTAAATCTACAGACGGAAACTATTGGTAAGCTGACTGTTGGAAATCACACGCTCGAGGTCGGTGCAAGCTATGGCGCGATCGCAGAATTAGCAACCACACAAGAGCAACCCATTTTAGAAGAGCGTTCTACACCAATATTCATACGCCATCCTCCAAACAATAAATTACTGGAGCGTGAAGAATCGCTCAAAGATGCGATCGCCGCCCTAGAATCTGGACAAACAGTAGAATTTTACAGTCCCGCGGGTTTTGGCAAAACTTTTTTATTAAGTTGTTTAGAGCAAGAATTACAAGCCAATTCTACATTCGCAGATGGTGTCATTAGCCTATCTCCCGTTCATCCGTATGTGGGCGATTTACTCCAGTCAATCTGGGAAGCTTTTTATGAAAGCAATATTCCCTATAAACCTACTGATAACCAAATTCGGCAAAAAATTCAGGATAAAAAAGCACTGATCTTGCTAGATGACGGTAATAAACTCATTCAAGCGGAACTGCAGCAGTTGAGAAATGCAACAAGCAACTGTACCTTACTGTTAGCTTCTTCAAAGCAGCGTATTTACAAACAGGCATATTCCATCCCGCTGTCTGGGCTGTCTGTTCAAGATGCTCTGGTTTTTATGGAAGAAAAAATGCAGCGCTCCCTCAGGAGGGACGAATTGCCAAATGCCAGATCCTTGTGTATCATTTTGAACGGGCATCCAATGCACATACAGCTAGCGATCGCCCACATGTTGGAAAAAAGGCGAACGTTTGCAGAAGTCGTCAGTCAATTGCCAACTTGCGAACCAGGTAGATATATTATCCAACAAATCCTTGACTCGCTAACAGAACCCCAAAGACGCGTTTTGGCTCTGCTAGCTCTGATGGATGATGCAGGATTGTCGCAAGATGCGATCGCAACTATTACGCAAATACCCAACACTCTGGAGATATTAGAGAATTTGCTCTGGCGTCATCTCATCCGATACGAAGACTGTCGCTACAGCGTCAGCAAGACAATTGCCGAAGTTTTGCCGCCAGAATGGAAGTTAAAAGTACCTCTAGAAAGTGCGATCGCTTACTATACAAATTGGGCACAACAGCATCAGAAGCACTCAAAAACTTTATTTTCAGAAGCTGATGCGATCGTGCAAGTATTAGAAGTAGCAGTCAGATCTGGCCGTTGGCAAGATGTTTTGCGCTTGGTCAAATTAATGGAAAGTGCACTTGCATTGAGCAAGCGATGGGGTTTGTGGGAGCAAGTGCTGCAAAGAGGATTGCAAGCATCCCAAGCCGAACGAGATAAAGCTTCAGAGGCCTGGGCCTTGCATCAACTGGGTACTCGCGCCCTTTGTCTAGAAGAACATAACACTGCGCTGAAATATTTGACTAGAGCTATAGAATTGCGGGAATCTTTGAACGATGAAACAGGAGTTGCTGTCACTCGCCACAATTTCAATTTACTTTCCTCGCAGGAACAGCATCATTTCCCATCTCTATCAATTTCTCAATCTCAATTTTTACTAGAGGGTAGCGGGGAAAGCCATAATTTCCAGGAAAAACAGAAAAGTCCGCAGCATGGGATCACTTCTCAACTGATTGCACAACAGACTGCTCCTCCATCAAATCTTGGCTCAACAAAAAATGGTCATCAATCCGGGAGCAACTATCAAGGTTCTTTAAAGGCTACCAAACCTCTACCACCCTCTTCATCACCACTACTAACTCGCATGAATATAGTAAGGAAAGATCCTTTGCCTTCATCCGAGCATTGCCAGCAAAAATTTTTACTCTCACCTAAAGGAGTTATTACCACGGGAATTATAGCCTCTGGCGGATTGATCGCTTGGTTTAACTGGCATCGTTTTACACCCACACCGACACAACCAGCCACAACAAAACCTCAGACAATTACCAAGCCATCAGTCATACCTCAACCTACAGCAACTGCTAAGCCATCACCTATTGCTGCACCGACACTTATACCGACTCCCAAGCTGTCATCTTTTCCCCAAACCACACCCAAAATAGATCCAGCATTAAAACCCGATTTCCCAGAACCAACAAAAGTCAAACCCAGACGAGTAAAACAATCAAATAGTCAACCCGCTCTACCACCACCAAACTATTCGCCTAAACCTATTGATATTCCACAAACAAGACCAGCTGCAAAAGCTACACCAACACCAACTCCAGAAATCGAACCACCCTCATCAGAAATTTCACCTACACCAACTTTTACACCAGTTACACCAATCACACCAATACCCACTCTTACCCCCTCCTCACTCATTCCACGGCCGACATCAAAAGCACAACCAACAATTACGCCAATAGAACAACCTTTTAATCAACAATAAAGGCTGTTAGTAGTTGGTGGTTGGTGGTTGGTGGTTGGTGGTTGTATCAGACGTGCCATGACACGTCTGTACATTGGTTAGTAGTTGGTGGTTAGTCGTTAGCGGTCAAATACACCTACTCAATACTAACTACTAACTACTAACTACTATCTACTATCTACTTACTAAAATTACAGTCCCAATTTCTCCAGCACTGGCTTAGTAGATACAATGTGCCGTCCCAAACCAAGCTCTTTCGGACTAATGCCTACTGCCAAGGCAATCAACTGGGGTAAGTGCAGCACTGGTAAACCAAGCTTGCGCCCAATTACCTTTTCTACCTCTGGCTGGCGAGAATCTAAGTTTAGGTGACACAGAGGACAAGGCGTTACCATACAATCAGCACCAGCTTCTAAGGCTTCTTGAATATGCATTCCAGCCATTTTGAACGACTGGGTGGTGGCATAACTAGCAAGGGGCCAACCGCAACATTGCGTACGACCTCTGTAATAAATTGGCGTTGCTCCCACTGCCCGAAAGACATTTTCCATGGTCTCCGGCTGGAACGGGTCATCATCATACATGGACTTTTTGGCGCGTAGAAGATAGCAGCCGTAAAAAGCAGCACATTTTAGTCCTGTTAATTTGCGACTAACCCGTCTTTGAATTTCTTCTAAACCATAATCCTTAGCAAGAGCGTAGAGGAGATGTTTAACTTCTGTGGTTCCTCGATAAGGCAAACAGCCTTCTTTTTGCAGCAAGGTATTAACTTGGTCTACATAATCAGGATTGTTTTTTTGGCATTCTTTGAGATGCTCGTCGACATGACCGATCACACCTTGACAAGTGCTGCAATGGGTTAGTAAAGGCAAATTTAATTCTTCTGCCAAAGAAATATTCCGGGCATTAACGGTATCTTCTAACAGTTGGGAATCTTCTTTAAAAGTGCCGGAACCGCAGCAAGCAGCTTTTTTCAGTTCAATCAGTTCAATACCCAACGCTTTAGTGAGAGCAACAGTTGACTGATGCAGTTCTCGGCAAGCTCCTTGAGCAACACAACCAGGGTAGTAAGCGTATTTCAACGTATGAGATAGCATAGAAATTGTTAATTAGAGGTATTAGGCCTCTAGAATAACTGTTTTATCATCGCTTGTTGGTGTTGGCTGCGAGACTGTTGATGGTGGAGCGCATATTCTTAAAAAAATTTAGCAAGAATTGCAAAACAGAATCTTGATAAAGGGTGTATGCGATCGCTCTTTCAGATTAAGATGTATATGCTCAAAACCATGTCACCCATTAAGAGCGGACCATAGCAACTTGTTGAGGAATTTCATTTATGAGCCAAGCGGAAATTTTTGAAAAAGTCAAGAAAATCGTTGTTGAACAACTGGAAGTTGACGCTGAAAAGGTCACTCCCCAAGCTAGTTTTGCCAACGATCTCAACGCTGATTCCCTAGATACTGTAGAACTGGTAATGGCTTTGGAAGAAGAGTTTGATATCGAAATTCCTGATGAAGCCGCTGAAAAGATTGTCACAGTTCAAGATGCAGTGGATTACATCAACGACAAAGTTGCCGCATCCGCCTAAAAGGGACTAGGGGCATGGAGCAAGGGGCGTGGGACACGGACGGGGCAAGGAAGGGGCAATGGGCATCGGTGAAGAAAACCAATTCCCAATCTCCAATCCCCAATTCCCAATGCCCAATCCCTAATACCCAATTGCCAATGCCCCATTTTTTTCTGCATTGAGAGCCATCTGTAACTAAGTCATGACAGATTTTATACGTAAACGCGTTGTTGTAACTGGTGTTGGCGCGATTACACCGATTGGTAATACACCAGCCGAGTATTGGGAAGGATTAGTAAGCGGGCGCAACGGCATTGGCGAAATTACCTTGTTTGATGCTTCTCGACATGCTTGCCGTATTGCTGGTGAAGTGAAAAACTACGATCCGCACGATTACTTGGATCGTAAAGAAGCCAAGCGTATGGATCGATTTTCCCAATTTGCCGTCTCGGCGGCAAAACAGGCTCTAGCAGATGCGAAGTTGGTCATCAATGACCTGAACGCAGAACAAATAGGCGTGATCATTGGTTCTGGTATTGGTGGTCTAAAAGTCATGGAAGAACAGCAAACGATCTACCTCAATCGCGGACCAGATCGCTGCAGTCCTTTTATGATTCCCATGATGATTGCCAATATGGCGGCAGGATTAACAGCAATTCATACTGGCGCCAAAGGACCTAATTCTTGCTCTGTAACTGCCTGTGCTGCCGGCTCTAACTCCATAGGAGACGCTTTTCGTCTGATTCAAGGCGGATATGCCCAAGCAATGATTTGTGGAGGAGCAGAAGCAGCTATTACACCCCTATCTTTAGCTGGCTTTGCCGCATGTAAAGCTCTTTCGTTTCGCAATGATGAGCCTGCTCGTGCTAGCCGTCCCTTTGACAGAGACCGCGACGGATTTGTTATGGGCGAAGGTGCGGGAATTTTAATTTTAGAAGAACTGCAACACGCCATCAGTCGCGGCGCGAGAATTTATGCAGAAATAGTCGGCTACGGTATGACCTGTGACGCTTACCACATCACTTCTATTGAACCAGGTGGAGTAGGAGCTTCACGCGCTATCCAATTGGCGCTCAAGGATGCACAACTAACACCAGAAATGGTTAACTACATCAACGCACACGGCACCAGCACCCCAGTCAACGACCCCAACGAAACCGCAGCAATTAAAAAAGCTTTAGGAGATTGCGCCTACAAAGTAGCAATCAGTTCCACTAAATCGATGACAGGTCACTTGCTGGGCGGTTCCGGTGGGATTGAAGCAGTAGCAACAGTGTTAGCGATCGCCAATGACCACCTACCACCAACAATTAACCTGGAAAACCCCGATCCAGAGTGCGATTTAGACTACGTACCAAACGTTAGTCGCCCTGCACGTGTTGAGGTAGCACTATCCAATTCTTTTGGTTTCGGCGGTCATAATGTCACGCTAGCATTTAAGAAATATGTCTGAAATTGGGCATCGGGCGTAGGGCGTGGGGCAAGGAGCATGGGACATGGGGCATGGAGCATGGGGCAAAGGACATCAGCACAATTTCCAATACCCAATTGCCAATGCCCAATTCCCAATTCCCAATCCTCTATTCCCTACCCAAATCAAAAATACCCAATTCTACGGCTTGTTTGTCAACAAGCACCAATGGGAAGATGAGGATACCTGTGTTGGGGAAATTTGCTTCCCAACAGTGGAAAGCTACTGAAAAGAGTGCTAACCCGTCGTTCAAAACAATCTGATTATGGCTGTTGCAACCCAAACCCTTGAAGAACTTTGTATCAACTCGATCCGCTTTTTGGCGATTGATGCCGTAGAAAAGGCCAAGTCTGGACACCCAGGACTGCCAATGGGTGCTGCTCCAATGGCATTTGTACTG
>JANZYY010000271.1:4990-6879 GCA_026419705.1 Fischerella sp. | reverse complement strand
GAGGATACGGGCAATTTATACAGGATGCAGGCGTAAATATACTTGGTGTAGTACCTAGTCTGGTTAATACTTGGAAAACAACTGCTTGTATGCAGGGGCTAGATTGGAGTGCGATTAAAGCGTTTAGCTCAACTGGTGAGTGTTCCAAGCCAGAGGATATGCTCTACCTAATGTCCTTAGCTGGATACAAACCAGTGATTGAATATTGCGGCGGTACGGAAATTGGTGGAGGCTATATCACTGGTACTTTGGTACAGCCTTGTGCTCCCTCGACTTTTACCACGCCTGCCTTGGGTCTGGATATTGTTATTCTCGATGCAGACGGTCATCCGGCAGACAAAGGTGAAGTATTTATTATTCCTCCATCGATTGGACTCTCCACTGAGTTGTTAAACAAAGACCATCATCAAGTCTACTTTGCCAATACCCCCCCACTCCCAGACGCGCCCTCCTCTATTCCCCTGCGCCGCCACGGCGACCAGATGGAACGCTTGCCCAACGGCTACTACCGCGCTTGTGGTCGTGTTGACGACACCATGAATCTAGGAGGTATCAAAGTTAGCTCGGCTGAGATCGAACGAGTCCTGAATGAGGAAGAGGGAATATGTGAAACCGCTGCTATTGCTGTTTCCTCTCCAAACGGGGGACCGAGCCAATTAGTCATCTATGCAGTTGTAACACCGGATGTTCAAGACGATAAAGCTACACTTATGACAACCTTACAAGCAGCAATTAACCAACGTCTCAATCCCCTATTCAAAATTCACGACATTGTCATTGTTGATGCTTTACCTCGCACTGCTTCCAACAAAGTTATGCGTCGTGTATTGCGCGATCGCTATCAAAGTCTTTTTCACACTCTTTGATTTCAGCGGCAAGTATGACAAATATCACACCCGACTTCAACCTTGAAGATTACGATGTGAACCCGGAATCTGGTTTTTTACCGATACATTCTCCAGCCCAAGCTCAATTACCACAGACTTTCTGGCAAGTGCAACAAACTGCTGCTTTGCTACCCAAGTTGTTAGCTGCTGGAAAAATTCGTCAGGTGATTAATAACCTCTTGGAAGTGGATGTGGAGCGGGAAATACTAGACGATATGCAATTGCGTCGAGCAATGCAAGTATATTCCTACTTAACTCATGCCTACGTCTGGGGTGAACCAACACCTGCCAAGATACTGCCGCGCAATCTTGCTGTACCTTTCTACAATATTTCCCAAAAATTGGGAAGACCTCCAGTGTTGTCTTACGCTTCCTATGCGTTGGATAACTGGGTGCGAATTAACGAAACCGAACCGATTGAAATCGGCAATATGATGGTGCGGCAGAACTTTTTGGGCGGGTTGGATGAAGACTGGTTTATCCTCATTCACGTCGAAATTGAAGCCAAAGCCGCACCTGCACTAGTAGCAATTCCCCCTGTTCTGAACGGGATTGCTAGCGATGACACCACCATGGTAATTGCTGGTTTACACCGTATCAAACAGGCATGGATAAACATCAATAACAGTATGAGTCGGATGCCAGAAGGCTGCGATCCCTACATTTACTATAATCGGGTGCGTCCCTACATTCACGGTTGGAAAAATAACCCAGCATTACCGGAAGGACTCATATATGAAGGCGTAGAAGCTTACGGAGAAAAGCCTCAGCAGTTTCGCGGTGAGACAGGTGCGCAAAGTAGTATCTTACCTACTATGGATGCCCTATTCAACATCACTCACCAACGCGATCCGTTATGGGAATTTTTGATAGAAATGCGAGATTATATGCCAGCAAAACACCGCATTTTTTTGGAAGAAGTCGAAAAACGTTCAAATCTGCGAGATTTCGTCAAAACCAGTCAGGATAGAGTGCCCAAACTGAGAGATTTATATAATGACT
>JANZYY010000271.1:0-4980 GCA_026419705.1 Fischerella sp. | reverse complement strand
TCCGTAGCAAGCCCCTAGAATTTGCTAGCCGCTATATCTACCAGCAAACTGCTAGGTTCAACAACAACACCAATATTGGTACAGGTGGCACGCCATTCATGCAGTATCTGAAAAAACATCGTGATGAAACCAGTCAGCATATGTTGAAATCATAGTGTCGGTGTTGGAAACATATTAGAGGTGATTTATAAAGTGAATATTAAGAGTTCGATTGTAGATCCTTAAAGAGGGAGTAATTTCTAGCATTTTTTCATGCAAGCACCAGAAAAATTTCATTTATTCCTTCTGACCCAGAGATATTGGTGTTAACTAACCACATAGACGCGCAGCGGCTTCCCGGAGAGTAGAACACAAATATTTATTTTATTTAGTATTTATTTAGTTATTTTTTGTTATTTAGTTGTATTTAGTCGTATGAAACAGCTCTGCTTTTTAAAGGGGTTGGGAGATTCGGATTTCCTGATATCAAAAACTTTTTTGGGTAAGATGCTCAGGTAATAGCCCAAACTTGAAAAAATTACACACTGCTACTGACAAACCAGCCTTTGAAAAGCTGATAGGAAAAGTCTGAAAATCTGGAACTCGATCGCTTCAGTTTGTAGTTAAATATATTCCTTCAGGTAAACCCTAAATAATTGATGTAGGAATCAAAAAGGGTTATTCGCTCATTTTCAATTATAAGAAGGTGATGCATCGTGACATCCCGGAGTTGCTATGGTTGGATGCGTCGCTCAGGAACTTTCTGTGCAAGTGTAGCGCTGATACTTGCAGCTTTATTCTCTTGGTCGTTACCTGTTGTGGCTGCATCCAGTTCTTTCAGTAAAGACAGGACCACTGTACCTAAACTCAAACAAGAAGAACAAACTCGGTGGATTGAAATTGATTTGTCCGAACAAAAGTTAAATGCGTGGGAAGGTAAACAACTTATTTATTCATACCGAATTTCTACGGGCAAAGTATCCACCCCCACACCCACAGGTAAGTTTTTGATTAGTTCTAAATATCGCTATAACCGGATGCGGGGTAGGGACTACGATATTCCTGATGTTCCTTACGCTATGTATTTTTACAAAGGCTATGCTATTCACGGTGCTTACTGGCATAACAAATTTGGTACGCCAGTCAGTCACGGTTGCGTGAATTTACCAGTTAATGATGCTGCCAAGTTGTATAAATGGGCTAACGTGGGAACGTTGGTGGTGGTGCATAAGTAGAAACTGGTTAGTAGTTGGTGGTTGGCGGGGAATCATAAACAACTAACCACTAACAAACAACAATCAACAATCTCTAACTCAACTGGGCGACGAGTTGATTTTCCAGCAATGTTTCATTCGTGAGCAAATCCTCGACGGTAATTCGCAAAAAGCGCTGTTCGTCAACTAAAAACTGAATTTTAATGCGATCGCTCCCTGGAAATCCTGGCGGTGTCAACTTAGCAATTGTTCTCGCCCCATCTTTATCGTTGAGGGGTTTAACGCTAGTAACACCGCTATCGAGACGGCGGGTTATTAAGCGATCGCCGTCAAAATAAACTTCCGTACCACCCGTATCTGCCCCCAATTCCCCGATAATTAATTCAATGCTGGGCTGATTTTCTACAGAAGCACCCAAAACTAACAGCACTGGTTGACTCATCGGATAAGGTTGTCCAGCTCTGACGATCGGATGCCAACTGTGACGATGATTACGTCGATCCCAGTAGCGAATCCCGTAGCTGTGGTAAAGAAAATCTTTGATTTCTACGCCTTGAGTCACCTGTAAAGCGCCTTGGGCAATAGCTTCAAACGGGCGATCGCAACGAATTTTTTCTTGTTCAAAATATTGCCTAACCCATGTCTGCACTGCTGGTATTTGTACGGTGCCACCAACCAACAAAACAGCGTTAATATCTGCAACTTCTATACCTTGGCGTCGTGCTTGCTGCAATAGCTGAGTCATCGCATCATCAAGCCGCTCAAAAAAGGCGTGTTCTTTCAGGATACTTTCCAAACTCTCGCGGTTTAATTCCAACTCGCAACTTTCAAAAGTTTCATCATTAAAATAAACTTCACTCGCTTGGGTTTGCGTCGACAGTTGAATCTTCACCTTCTCAGCCAATCGCGTTGTCAAGGGACTGACTGTTAAACCTTGAGTTTTGGCAAAGTGATCGACTATCCAATTGTCTATATCGGAACCACCCAAATTTTGCCCAGCTTTGGCTAAGACGCGGGCAGTTTTTACCTTTTGCTTCGATTCTTCTGCTAAAGATTTATTTCCAAATTTCAGCAAAAACCCAACCGGTTTACCGGCTAATTTGACACTTTTATCCAGCTGTACCAAGGATAAATCCAATGTACCGCCGCCAAAGTCAATCACCAAGATAATTTCTTGGTCTGCCATACCATAACCCAAAGCAGCGGCTGTGGGTTCATCGAGCATCCGCACCTGTTCTACTGGTAGTGCTTGACACACTTTGCCCAACCAGTGGCGATAAACTTCAAAACTATCTACAGGTACAGTTAAAACTAGTGATTCTACCCCCCCTTGCATGGGTGCTAATTCCTGAATCACTTGATTGAGGAACCACTGTCCGACTTGTTCAAAAGTAACTATTTGCCCGTCCAATTCGGGTAAAAAACCTTGGATATCCGTGCCAATCCCGCGTTTGAAAGTACGGAAAAAGCGCGGATCGTTTTTTAAGTCTAAACCGCGATCGCGCACTTGTTGCCCTACTAAAACTTGCGCTTTCGCAGCATTTTCCACATACACCAAGCTGGGAATCAGGGGTGGGTTGAGACTTTGTTGAACTGATAAACCTGGTAGATTTAACGTTTCTGGCTCTTGGGTAACAGGATTCCAACGAGCAATAACTGTGTTGCTTGTACCAAAATCGATTGCGATCGCCATATTCAATAAATTCACGCTTCTCTTACCAAGACGCAAACAGCTACTTTACTTTCAAGAAAAATTATTGTTTATTAACCACCAAGAGCGCAAATGGCTAATGGCTTCTTCTTTGTGCTTGGCTTCAACCTCGATCCAAGGTGCTTTGTCATAGACACTCGGCATAGTGGTAATTAGATCGCTCGCTGTGTTTTCTATCGTTGAAAGCTTCTTCACCGTTAGAAATATGTACCATCTGCCACTCAGGGTTAGTCCAAGTTTGTTGGGCATCATAAAATATTTTTGCCACACTTGCATCATCATAGCTGTCTAGATTTTCGTGGCAGATGTGGTGATGGGCATCAAATACCATTGGTACACCAGCACGTTGGCAAACTTCTAAAATTTCAGTAGCACTGTAAGCATATTCATCATTTTCCAATGTCAAGCGGCTTCTAATGTTTTCTGGCAATTCTAAAATTACTTTAATTAATTGTTTGGGACGTTGAGATTTGCCGCCGTGAATATTCATTGCTGCATAAGGCGAACAAGGTAAACCCAACAAATCCATTATTCGGGCGTGTCGTTCTAAAATTTTAATGCTTGTTGCTACCACTTGCGGTGAGTCAGAACTCAACACCACGTATTGATCGGGGTGCAGCACCATTCCGATCCCCAACTTTTCTGCTCGCTGCCCAATTTTAGCTAAATCAGCACTCATTTCCTCTAAAATACTTGCACCGACCCCATCCTCCCAGTCACTCATCGGAAATAGTGCAGAAGACATTCGATCAAGTCGAATCTCGTGCTTTTGACAAAAAGTTAATGCTCCATCCAGACGCTGTAAGTTATCCCGATAAAGTTCTCTGAGGGTGCTAGCACGTTGTTCTCCACTCAGTTGTAAGTAGCGCGTGCGCGTAATCGTCCGAAAGCGCACCTGTTTCGAGAAAGTGATGCAAACTAGCCCTAGGTAGGGCTTAGTATTTTGCGGCTTGGGCGGTACTAATGAGAGATTGTCTAATTCAATTGAGGTCATTAACTCAATATTTCTGTGTCACTATTTTTTTGATTTAACAAACTTTTGCCCTTGATTGATTAGTATCTAAAGATAGAAGCATTAGATGAGAGTTTGTCTAAAAAGTCGTTATAAAACACTATTACGTTACGATCCTCCTAAATCCCCTAAAAAAGGGGGCTAGGGCAAAGTAGTTTCATACAACAAAATCAAAATCACCAACTCCTACCAACCTCTTACACTCTTTGTGTTCTTTGCGTCCTACCCTGCGGTCAGCCGCTGCGCGTCTATGTGGTTCGTTAATACAGATATTTTCCAAGTACGAAGGGATTAATTAAAATTTTCTCCGAGAATGAATCACCCCTACCATTAAAAATGGGGAACTTAGAGAAAATAGTTCTCTCCTTTTTAAGGGTGGCTAGGGAGAATCGATACTTCCCAAGACTACAACAAATTAACCAACATCTCAACGAGTATTTGATTTTGCTCATCAGTACCGACAGTAATACGAAGCTTATCTTCCAAACCAGGGTGGTTGAAGTAGCGTACTAGAATTCCCCGTTCCTTCAGTGCCAAATAAATTTCCTTTGCATTACCCTTAGGGGGTTGTGCTAACAGAAAATTAGTTTGGGAATCCCACAACTTAAAGCCTAGTTGCTTAAGATCCATCGCCAGCTTTGCTCGTGAAGCCTTCACCTTTTGGACGCATTCATTCTTATAGGCTTGATCGCGGATTGCTGCGGCTCCAACCAAACAAGCGATCGCATCAATATTGTAGCTATCTTTAACTTTAAATAAACCAGACAATAAGTTGGGATTGGCAATTCCAAACCCCAACCGCAAACCTGCCAAAGAATAACCTTTGGAAAGCGTGCGGATGACGATCGCATTCTCAAATTCTTTAACTAACGGCAAAGCTGTTTGTTCGGCAAAGTCAACATAAGCTTCATCAATCACCAATACACCTGATAACCCAGCTGCCAATTGGCGGAGACAATCAACTGGAACAGCATGTCCCGATGGGCTATTAGGAGATGCAACAAACGTCACTGCGCCATTTGCTGCTACTAGTTCTTCAATTGGTAAATGATAGTCCTCTGGGT
>JANZYY010000270.1 GCA_026419705.1 Fischerella sp. | reverse complement strand
AACTATTGGTAACCGGGACTCCTGGTCAAAATTTGACAAAGATTGACTCAAAGATGCAAAAGGCGATCGCCAATCTTGCTTTGAAAGGAGTAACAAAAGAAGAAATAAACCGTGCTAAAGCACAGCTAGAAGCAGACATAATTTTAAATAACCGTGATATCACCAGTCAAGCAATGCAATTAGGTAACGATGAAACCACAGCTGGTGATTATCGTTATACAGACCGCTACTTAGCAGCGATTCGCCAAGTAACAGCTACAGATGTACAACGTGTAGTCAATCAATACTTAAAGCCAAAGGCGCGTTTTGTAGGGATTTTTGAACCAACTCAGACGCAATCAGAAGAAAACAGCGCGGTCAAGCCACGTTCCACACTAATAACTGAAAATTTTACTCCTGGCGAACCTCAGAAACTTGCTGAGGTGGCGAAGTACCTCCCACCTGTAGATATGACGACAGTCTCAGTTACTCGCACACTACCACAACAATTCAGATTGTCCAATGGCATGGAAGTATTGTTGTTACCTGACAAAAGTACTCCAACAGTAACGTTGAGTGGTTATATCAAAGCTGGTACAGAATTTGATCCAGAGGGGAAAGCTGGACTTGCATCTTTGGTAGCAGAAAACCTGATGAACGGGACTAAAACTAAGGATGTATTGACAATAGCTAAAGCCTTGGAAGAACGTGGAGCTAGCCTAGAGTTTGAAACTTATCGCGAAGGTGTGGAAATTCAAGGTAAGAGCTTGGCAGGCGACTTGCCAGTGCTTCTAGAAACTTTAGCAGATGTAGTTCAAAATGCAACTTTTCCAAATAAAGAATTGGTACTGAGTCTTCAACAGGCTTTAACAGACCTGAAACAAGAATTGGACGATCCCAATGAAGTTGCAAAAAGAACATTTCTACAATCTCTTTATCCAAAAAAACATCCCCTACACAAATTTCCCACAGAAAAAAGTTTGCAGCAGATTCGCCGAGCAGACTTGGTTGATTTTAAAACGAAACATTACCGCCCAGATACTTTGGTGCTAACACTGGTAGGAGATTTTGATTCCGAACAGGTGCGATCGCTGATTGAAGCCGAGTTTGGTAACTGGCAAGTAAGCGGTCAACCCCCACAATTGGAATACCCAGTAGTATCAATGCCAGATAAAATCGTGCGTGTCAATCCGGTGCTTCCGGGTAAAACCCAAGCAATTACCTATATGGGTAATACAGGGATTAACCGCAAAGACCCGCGATTTTACGCAGCTTTGGTTTTAAATCAGATTTTGGGTGGTGATACCCTATCCAGTCGGCTGGGAGCAGAAGTGCGCGATCGCCAAGGTTTGACTTACGGAATTTATAGCACCTTCCAAACGGGAAATAATGTCGGAATATTTTTGATTGAAATGCAAACATCCCCAGAAGATACCTCTCAGGCGATCGCTAGCACCCGTCGACTACTACAAGAAATTCATCAACAAGGTATAACCACTGAAGAATTGGAGACAGCTAAACGCACTCTGATCGGTAACTATCATGTTTCTCTAGCCAACCCAGAGGAATTATCATACAAAATTTTGATGAATAAGGTGTATGGTCTGGATGCAGAAGAATTGCGCTCTTTTGTTGATAAAATTGCTACAGTTACCCTCGAGCAGGTCAATCAAGCAGCTCGTGAGTTACTTTATCCAGATAAAATCGTGGTGGTGACAGCTGGACCTGCTATATTAGCAAATCAAAGTGTCAGGTAAAAACAGTCATTGTATTGTGGTTGCTAGCTAGTGCTTATTAATTGTTAGTTGATTGGAACACCAACAAGCAACAAACAACTACCAACAAATAACTAATAATAAAACTTAAATTTTGGTGATTACCTATGATTCAGTTCGTCGCAAAGATTTTTCTAGGGACTTTACAACCCATCCTGATTGTAATAATTGCGTCAGTTCTGTGTTATAGTATCACCATTGCTACTCCAGCACAAGCAGCTAGTTTATCTGGAGATCTGCTGAAACAACCACCTACAGAAATTACGGTTAGCCTTGGCAATTCTAGGAACGAACTGAAGTATGAGCCAAATCAATTGGAATTTGTAGCTGGCAAGCGCTACAAACTGCGGTTGATCAACCCCAGCCTCCAAAAACACTACTTCACAGCTAAGGATTTTGCTGATAGTATTTGGACACAAAAAGTCGAAGCTGGCAAAGTAGAAGTCAAAGGAGCGATTCGCGAGATGGAACTCAAGCCAGGTGCTGAGGCAGAATGGGTGTTTGTGCCGCTAAAGCCGGGTAACTATAGGTTACACTGTCCCATACCGGGACATACTGAAGCTGGTATGACAGGAAATATTATCATCACTTCTGGACAGCCCTGAAAAAGACAGAAAATATGAAATTAAAAATTGAAAATCAAAAAATAAATTTAGTCCCTAGTGGCAAGCATACTGAATAGACTAACAGAGCATCAGGCAAAAAATAAGTTAATTTAAATATAGAAATTGTTTCTCAACTGAGTACCAGGCACAAATAAGCACAACTATCAGTTTTGTTGGTAGTTAGCAGGGTAGCCAGTGGCTGGGTTTCCCCGCAGTACCCCATTGTAGTACCTGGAGTGCGGGTTTGAATAGATATTCCGTTATTAACTTAACGCCCACACACATCATGGTTAAACCCGCCCGTACAATAGTTGCCAATTACTGTTCCAAACAACGAACAATAAACAACAAACAACAAAAAAGCGGTAAGGCGCAGATAATTATTTAATTTTATTAATTTCCCATGAACATTCTAAGTAACCTGCTTTCTCAACCAGCTCAAGATAACCGTCCTAAAAGACAACGCAGAGGCATAGAAATTAAATCGCCACGTGAAATTGAAATTATGCGACAATCAGCAAAAATTGTCGCAACTGTACTCAAAGAAATTTCTGAGTTGGTACAGCCAGGAATGACTACAGCTGACTTAGATGCTCATGCGGAAAAGCGCATCCGAGAGATGGGCGCGACACCCAGCTTTAAGGGATATCACGGTTTTCCTGCTTCTATCTGTGCCAGTATCAACAACGAAGTTGTGCATGGTATCCCCAATCCTAAAAGAGTCATCCGTGCCGGGGATGTTTTAAAAGTAGATACAGGTGCTTATTACCAAGGTTTTCATGGTGACTCTTGCATTACTATTGCTGTAGGTGAAGTCACTCCAGAAGCTGCGAGACTGATTCGTGTAGCAGAAGAAGCACTGTATAAAGGAATTGAGCAAGTAAAAGCAGGAAATTACCTGATGGATATTGCTGGAGCGATTGAAGACCATGTCAAAGCTAATAAATTTAGTGTAGTTGAGGACTTTACCGGACATGGTGTTGGTCGCAATTTGCACGAAGAACCTTCCGTTTTCAACTTCCGCACCCGCGATATGCCAAATGTAAAACTGCGTGCGGGAATGACACTGGCAATTGAGCCGATTCTGAATGCTGGTTCTAAGTATACACGGATACTATCAGACCGTTGGACAGCTGTCACAGTGGATAATTCCCTATCTGCTCAGTTTGAGCATACTGTGTTGGTAACACAAAGCGGCTACGAGATCTTGACAGACCGCTCTCAAGTTTAGCCCTATAATGTAGTGTGCTGTCGCAGAAGTTTTGATAGGTGAATCAAGTTTTCAATTTCTCTTCTTTCCCTATTGCTGTGTGTCCTACTCTTACGGGTACCACAAAGGGCGCAAAGTACGCAAAGAAAAAAGGAAAACAAGAGGAATTGAAAATAAATTGACCGATCAAAACTTTTGCGATCAACCACTAGTGTTCATGGCATTAGTTTTGATGGGTTGTGAAAGTTTGTAGCCAGGGCTTTAGCCCTGAAAATCGAGCGCTCGCTCACTACAAACCTTTCATAAATTAATGACATAAATCAATGCTAAAAAATTTAGCTCATGATTTGCTAAAATTAACTATTAACTTCCTGCAACCGCGAAGTTTCTAATCTATCCAGCCACTTTTGTAAATAAACTTGATTTAGTCTTTGTTCTTCTGGATCTTGCGTATCTGCAGGATAAGGCATTAACCCTAAAATCGCTGCGGTAGTTACGCAGAACATCGACTTTTGGAAAGTCATGCAAATTTGCACGCGTAAATCATCTTCTCCTCGGCGACTGCGGCGATACACTTCATGTAAATACTCTGGGAGAAAGTGACGCATATCTTGCATTAACAAGGTGGGAGGAATACCTGCACCGCCAATAGGCAAGGGATCGGCATACAAAGCACCATACTGAAATCTTGCTTGATCTGGTGGAATTTGATAGGCTTGAGCGTTGTATGAAACAGTGCCAGGAAAAGGTGTTCCCCGAAAGAAAACAGCTTCTACATAGGGTATTGCGGTATCTGCAAGGAATGTCAAACCAACGCTTGCAGGAATAATATCATAAACTTTGTCCCGTATTTTGACAGAGTAGGTAATTGGTTTATTTGCCGCTTTTATCAAACCTGCTTTGATATGGTCTACAACTTGAGGAATTGTTCTGATTTTGCCTTGATCGTAAAGGTTTGATAAGCTGAGGAAAATATCAGCCATGACCCGCCAGAATTGCCCCAAGCCGCTATAATAAGCAGAGACTCGCAACTGTTCTATTAAGAAATCGGGAAAAAGTTGATTAATTCCCATCACAATGGGATTGTTTTGAAACTTGGCTGCGATAACAGCTTGTGCCCTTTGTTGAAATTCTTTCGTATCTAAATATTTATCCAGTCCGCCACCACCGTGCCAAAACATTGCTTTCATGCAATACTCGGCATATTCAAAATTAATTCGGTCGTGCCACCAGTGACGAAGTAATTTTTGAAAAGAAATTTCTCCATTAAAATATTTGAAAAAAGGGAAAAAAACTAAGAATTGATTTTCGGCAATATAAATGAGATTTTTCGAGTAATTATCTAAAACTACGCCATAACTCTTAAGAATGCCAACTACTTCTAACACATTTTCTGGACTGTCGGTAAGTAATGCTCCTCCCGATTGGAGCCTTTTTATATATTCAGCTAATGGATGGTTGGTAGGTTTATTTTTAGCAGTTAACATTGACAATTCTCCTAACAAAAACCGGAAGTGTTAGTGGTTAGTAGTTAGTAGTTGTTTGTTAACCACTAACCACTAACCACTAACTACTAACTACTAACAAGATTCAACTCTTACCTTGTGCCTTTTCAAAAGATATGTGAGCAACAACACTCTGAGTATTTGCTATTGCTGTTGTTGTCGCTTCAGTCCAATGTATTAACCATGCTGGCTGAATACCAAAAATTACGATCAAAACTGCCAGAACAATTGCTGGAGCGCGATCGCTCCAATAAACTCGCGGTAAGTTAACAACTTGTGCTGATAAGCGTCCAAAAAAGGCGCGATTAGTCAAAAGTAAGAAGTAAACCGCAGTTAAACCCGTACCGATCATGCATAACAGGGTTTGTATGGGAAAAACCGCAAAACTGGCGCGAAAGACAACGAATTCCGCAATAAAACCAAACATTCCCGGTATACCCGCACTTGCCATTACTCCCAATATCATCAAGCTACCAATTACAGGCATAACTCGTTCTGGATTCAACAATTCACTGAGGACACTTAAATCACGGCTACCTGCTTTTTTATACACAACCCCTACTAACAAAAACAGTAATGCTGAAATTAAGCCGTGGCTGATCATTTGCATCACTGTCCCCAATATGCTTAAAGGGGTGGCAGCAGCAGCAGCGATCAGTACGTAGCCCATGTGACCAATAGAACTGTATGCTACCATTTTTTTCATGTCTGTTTGGGCGATCGCACAGGATGCACCGTAAAGCACGCTTACTACCGCCCAAGTTGCTAAAGCAGGAGCCAAATAACTCCACCCATCCGGCAACAGATACATGCCAAAGCGTAGTAAGCCGTAAGTTCCCAGCTTCAATAATACCCCCGCCAACAGTACTGAAATTGGCGTGGAAGCTTCTACGTGAGCATCTGGCAACCAAGTATGAAAAGGGACTAAGGGAATCTTGATGCCAAAACCAATTACAATCCCCACTAACAGCAAAATTTGTGTAGCTAAAGGTAAACCTTTGGCATTCAAAGTTTCTAGAGCAAAGCTAGGAGAGTCACTTAGCCACACTATGCCAAGGAAACTTGCCAAAATCAAAATTCCGGAAACAGCGGTATAAATCAAAAATTTTGTTGCTGCGTAACCCCGGCGTTCACCGCCCCAAATGGCTATTAGCAAATAGAGGGGAATTAGCTCCAACTCATAAAATAGGAAAAATAACAGTAAATCCTGGGCTAAAAATGCTCCACTGACGCCAGCACTTAACAGCAGTATCAAACAGTAATAAAAGCGTGGACGCTGGAGGTTTTCATCGCTGCTGTAGATCGCAATGCAAGTCAACAGTCCATTCAAAATCAGTAAAGGCAAGGATAAGCCATCTATGCCAAGGTGATAGCTCAAACCCAAGGCATCTATCCAAGGTAGGAATTCAGCAAACTGTTGAGTGATGACTGTTGGATCAAACTGGCTTGTTAAAACCAGCGTCCATAGGAAAGCTAAACTGGCAAAAACCAAAGCGAGTCTGCGAGAAAGCTTTGCGTTTTTGTCAACAGGCAAGAAACTGACTATAGCCGCGCCTAACAATGGCAGCAAAATTAAAGCACTGAGCATAGTTTGTAGAGACTAGGGAGATGGGGAGATTGGGGGAGATTGGGGGAGTGAGTATTGGGCATAGTTAACAACCACTAACAACTAACCAATGTACAGACGTGCCATGGCACGTCTGGTACAACCACTAACCACTAACCAATAACAAATGACTAAAAAGGCAATTTCTCCAGCAATCCCAGTGACCAGCCGATGAAGAAACCCAGAATGCTGATGCCAACCACGATAGTTAAAAGATACCCT
>JANZYY010000269.1 GCA_026419705.1 Fischerella sp. | reverse complement strand
TTCCCACTCAACTACATCTGCGTTTGGCTACGGTGCGTCCTATCGGTGTGATTTTTTTACTATTAATTATTATCTATTTATTGGGAAGTATTTTCATTCAACAACCATTAAGAATTCGTGCTCGTGAGTTTCGATTTCCCAATTTTAAGATATCTCTTGCTCAAATAGCCGTATCTAGCTGTGACTGGATGTTTGCAGCGGCTATTCTTTATGTGCTGCTACCGTCAAATACACCTTTATCCTATCTTGACTTTTTGGGAATCTATTTACTGGCAATGTTTGCTGGTGTTGTCAGTAACGTCCCTGGAGGATTAGGAGTATTTGAAACTGTAATCGTGCTGATTCTCTCTTCTAAAGTTTCAGCCGCAGCAATTTTGGGTTCATTGCTAGCATATCGAGGAGTTTATTACTTCTTACCTTTGATAGTTGCATTCATCCTTCTAGGATTATACGAACTACCCTTTTTAAGGTAGAGTGATTATAACCCGCCACGATCGCGCTCTAGGTCATAAATAACCTTCTCAAAATACCAATCTGTTGTTCTGTTTGGATTCTTTAGCTTTGCCTGAGTTAAAAGTCTTTTTGCTGCTTCCCTATCTTCATGCAACAAGTTTAAAAGTTTTCTTTGCAGTTTGCGGCTACCCTGGTCAAGATTCAAGATAGAAGTTTGTTTGTCCTGAAATGAGGAACTAGCTGTAGTACTTCCTTTATTATTGCCTCTTTCTCTCAAAGCTGCACCAACAGCAATACCGCCTACAGTTCCTGCTGCTATTAACCACAGCGTCGGTTTACTAACTTGCTCTGTGACTACTATGGGAGTTGCAGAACTAGAATCTGCCAGTAATGTTGCATTTTGCTCAACTTGCTTTGCAATCGTAGGTGAAAGTTGAACTGCTAAAAGACTGGATACGATTCCAGCAGCCAAAATTTTAAAAGCATCTACAGACTTGTGAACAGAGAAAGTGTGAAACATTTGCGGGCAAAAAAAGTCAAACACTATTGTTGATCCTATACTTCCAGTTTCTTTGATAAATATGACAGCAATATGTCAATCCTTTCAAAAAAATGCGATCGCACAAATTCAAAGTGCAGTGGTTCAGCAATATCAAAAGTAAAACAAACTACTAATTAGAAAATTCTGGGTCAATGAAAAAAGTCTTCATCTTCTGTGTTGTCGCTTTCGGGCTTTGTGCCAATCAACTTGCAGTTGCTTCCCACAGCACAGCCGACAAAAAAGATCTCTTTGCTGTAAATACAACCAACACTGAAGAAATTATTGCTCTTGGTACAGAACCATTTTGGAGCGTGACGGTTAATAAGAATGGTATTGTTTACTCTTCACCAGAAAATCGAAAGCTCTCCTTCCCGTATGTTACACCATTAAAAGCAGCAGGGCGTCCTCCAGACTTACTACGAGTCTACCGATTGAGGAGTAAAGCTAACAGCAATCTGCTAATCATCAAAAAAGTAAATAGCTGTAGCGATGGTATGTCAGACAAAAATTATCCTTACTCAGCAACCCTGATCTTGGGCGATACGGTCTTAGAAGGTTGTGCCGAGAACAAGTAATATCGAGTCTGTAGAATTTCTGTAGAATTAACAATAATAATTCCCTCTCTCAAATTGCTACACAACCCCTGAAAGTCCGCCTTGGGAAGGCGAAAGAGTGCAGTTTTGGGGGTTCCCCTCAGAAGCACTTACCGCTCTCCTTTTAAGATACAAGGGGGATACCTATACTGCTATTACCAAGCAAGAATTTAATCTGGCCCTTTTAGTCTGTTTCACTAATTTTGCTCGGTAAACAAAGAAAGCACAACTCTATTAAACCTCCTTCTTTGCATACTTTGTGTACTTTGTGGTACCCTACGGTCAGCCGAAGAAAGCGTCTACATTATTTAACCCCTCAGAACTCATGAGACAGACCACTAGTCTCCTGCTAGGAACTTTCTTTAATTTCCGATCCCTTCCTATTAGTGTATATATCAAAATAAATTTCAACCGCTCAACTATTCCTTAAGGCTACAAACAATTAGTTCTGTTGGCAGATTGAATACTAATGTTTCGATTGTTAATCTGTACTTGTTAGTGAAAAACAATTACAAAATTAACAAAAATGAACATTCTTGCTTGGATTGTTTTAGGTTTAATTGCTGGTGCGATCGCCAAAGCTATCTATCCTGGTCATCAAGGCGGAGGCATTCTGGGGACAATTATACTAGGAATCATTGGTGCTTTCATTGGTGGTAGCTTAGGCGTATTTTTCCAAACGGGGACCTTTACCTTAACGGCTACTACTTTCAGCATTCCGGGTATTTTGGTGGCAATCCTTGGTGCGATCGTTGCCATCTTCTTGTGGAACTTATTAACCCGCAGGAGTGCCGTGTAAGAAATTAAATTTTCATCGATTTATGCAAAAGTTCAGGGAATTCATTTAACTATTATTATCTCCCTGATTTAAATTAAAAACATAGCGCTTGCCCGGAGTTGGGTGAGCGTTATTATTATGATTGGATTTTCAACATCAAAGGCGATTGCCCCGTTCATTCAGCCTAATTTCACAAATATAAAACCACACTGTTGTAGCAGTGTGGAGAGTTTACCTATAGCATTTTAAAATGAGGAGATCTAAGGAATAAAGACCACCATCACTTTGTGAGTGTTATAGTCTTCTACAAAGCCAATATGCGGCATTCCGGAATATATGCAGCTAATTCAGGCCGAGTTTTATTGTTAAACTAACTGATGCATTGATTGTTTACGATCTGCCGAGCGCAATTGCCTTTTCACCACTGTTGTACTCTTCCAAATTGGCTACAGCCTGGTCTGACTGCATGTTCAATTCTTGGTGTCTTGGTGACTTAGTTCTTGGGGGAAGCCTATGAGTGCGTCTGCAATTTCTGGGTTAATCTTCAAAAAGGCGTCTTTGTTCTAAGGTGAAAGTTTTCTCCCAACTGTGGATGCAGAAAATAAATTTCTCTAGCATGCAGGTGTAATCGACTTGTGAGTGCACGACATCCGTAAAGTTTATCTCCCAAGATGGGTATACCAAGTCCTCGCGCATCAGCAGCATGAACTCTCAATTGATGCGTGCGTCCTGTTAGTGGCACAAACTCTACACGAGTGTAATCTCCTTCCCTCGCCAGTACCTGGAAGCGAGTTACACTTGGTTTTCCGTACTGCCAATTAACTTCCTGATAGGGACGATTCTCAGGATCTCCCCATAATGGCAGTTCAATTACACCTTGATTAATAGTCACACAACCAGAAAGTAAAGCTTCATAAACTTTGCGAACTTGCCGTTGTTGAAACTGCCGACTAAGTTGGCGATAAGTTTGTCGATCGCGAGCTAGTAAGAGAATACCAGATGTTTCTCGATCCAAGCGATGCATCGCTGCAAATACCATCTTCTCAGGTAACAGCTGACGTAAACGACTGAGGACACTATCTTGGCGATCGCGCAATTACACTGGATGAAATCTGAAAGCGGATGTAGAAATACCATAGAAGGTATGATTTTAAATCTGCTTGATTTGAGCGGGGTTGATTTTTTTCTAACACGTTAAGGTAAACATAATATATTTACACTTCTGCTCACTCCAGCGTCACGACAATATGTGGTCTGAACTCACAAAAGCGATCGCTAACATCAATATTCCTGCTGATTGGGTCGGTATCAGAGTAGTCAAAGAAACTTCTTCCCATCGTTATATTCGTGATGGTTTGCCCCAAAGTAACGGTAAATCTTCCACCACTGGAGCGATGCTGGAAGTTATGGTCAATGGCTGTATTGGCTATGCTGCTACTAATTCTCTAGAGTTTACAAGCTTGCAAAACGCGGCCGCACAAGCATATAAACAAGCACTAGCAGCTAGTAAGTGGTGGATACATCCGTTCCAAGCCTCAACTGAGCGTCCCAAAGTTATTGGTCAATATACTTCCCCATTTCTCGAACCATTGGATGCTCTTAGTGCTGGAGAAATCAACGATGTACTAGTCCGCATCTGCCATACCTTAAAAGTCTCCGAGCAAATTGTCCGAACCACAGCCAGCGCTAACACCAGGGAAAGAGAAACATGGTTTGTCAGCAGCAATGGCTCAGAAGTGTATCAAAAATTCATGTTTATCTGCACCAATTACGGAGCGATCGCCCAAGATGGAGCGATCGTCCAGCAGCGCACTAATAACGGTTGGGAAGCAAACTATTACCAAGGTGGAATGGAACTATTCAAACCAGAAGACATATGGCAGCAGGTACAGAAAATTGGTGAACAGGCGGTAGAACTTTTGACCGCAGACGAATGTCCAACCACACGTACTAATTTGGTGCTAGCCCCAGACCAAATGATGCTGCAAATTCACGAAAGTGTTGGACACCCCCTAGAAATTGATAGAATTTTGGGAGATGAGCGCAACTACGCCGGGGGTAGCTTTGTTAACAAAAGTGATTTTGGCGTTCTAGTATATGGTTCTCCCTTGATGAACATTACCTTTGACCCGACTGTACCTGGTGAATTAGCCAGCTATGGTTACGATGACACTGGTGCTGTCGCAACACGAGAATATTTAATCAAAGAGGGTGTGCTGCTGCGCGGTTTGGGCAGTTTGGAAAGTCAAAAAAGAGCTGGTGTACCTGGAGTAGCTTGTGCGCGTGCTTGCTCTTGGAATCGACCTGCCATTGACCGGATGGGTAACTTAAATTTAGAACCAGGGAAAGGCTCCTTTGCAGAAATTATTGCTGACATAGAACACGGCGTCTACATGGAATCCAATCGTTCCTGGTCAATAGACGATCGCCGTTACAAATTTCAATTTGGTTGTGAGTACGCTAAATTGATTGAGAACGGTCAGTTAACCAAAACCCTCCGTAACCCCAACTATCGAGCCACTACTCCAGAATTTTGGCACAGTCTGATTGAGGTCGGAAACTCCTCTACTTGGGAAATGTACGGCACCCCTTACTGTGGCAAAGGAGAGCCAAATCAAGCTATTTGGGTAGGGCATGGTTCACCCGTCTGTGTATTTGCCAACGTCGAAGTATTCGGTGGCGGCGCGTAAAGAAGAGAGGGAAGGGGAAAGGGGAAAAGGCGAAAGGTGAAAGGTTAATAAATTCCTTTACCCAATCCCCATTGCCCCTAATCCCCACTAAGAGCCGTCGTGGGGGCCGGTGAGTTCCCCAATTCCCAATCCCTTTTCAGCTAGGAATTTAGATGAAACACGAGGAATTATTTACTTTAGAAGTCAGCTTTAACCAACTGATTGAAACTCTCTTGCTTAAAAAACAAGCAAGCGAACAATTTACTGTAAAATTACACAGCGAACGCAGTCAATTTACTCGTTTTAATCATGCCAAAGTCAGACAAACTGGTATTGTTGCTGATGGCTGGATTGAACTGACTTTAATGCAAAATCAGCGCAGCAATTTTCGACAGATTCCTTTTACTGGTAATGGGGAAATAGATTGGCAAGTAACATACAAAGCCTGGCAAGAATTACGCGAAGAAATTTCCTTGCTACCTTTAGATCCTTATTTGGTTTTGCCGTCAGGAACTAACACCAGCCGAGAAGTTCATACTGGTAATTTATTACCTGAAGAAGCAGTAATACCAACAATTTTGGAATCAGTCAAAGAATTAGATTTTACAGGCTTATACTCCGGAGGAGTGGTGATTAAAGCTTATGCTGATTCCAGCGGTCAAAAACACTGGTTTACCACTGATTCTTTTACTTTGGATTACTCTATATTTAACCCAGAAGGACAAGCCGTTAAAGGTATTTTTGCAGGTAGTGATTGGCATCCACAAGCCTACGCAGCCAAAATAGAAGAAGCTAAAAAACAACTAGAATTACTTTCTCGACCAGTCAAAAAATTATCCCCAGGACAGTATAAAACTTATTTTGCACCAGCAGCAGTAGCTGATTTATTGACCATGCTTTCTTGGGGAGGTGTAAGTGAAGCTGATTTACAACAAGGAAACAGTGCTTTAGCTCCTCTATCGCGTCAAGAAAAAGTGCTTTCTCCAATATTTAACCTCAAAGAAAACTTTCAGCGGGGATCGGTACCCCGTTTTAATGAGTGGGGAGAAATGGCACCACCAGAATTACCAATCATCACACAAGGCACACTAGTAAATACCCTGATTAATTCTCGCACCGCCAAAGAATATCAAAAAACTGCCAACGGCGCTAACGGTTCTGAATCCTTGCGTGCACCAGAAGTAAGTCCGGGAAACTTAGCATTTGAACAGATCTTACCCAATTTGAATACAGGATTGTATGTATCAAACTTGCATTACCTCAATTGGAGCGATCGCCCCACGGGTAGAATCACAGGTATGACTCGCTATGCTTGCTTCTGGGTAGAAGACGGCGAAATCGTCGCACCCATAGAGAATTTGCGCTTTGATGATAGCCTCTATCGCTTCTGGGGAGAAAATCTCCTATATTTGACCAATTTTCAAGAATTTATCCCCGAAGTTGGAACCTACGAGAGTCGCCAACTTGGAGGAATTATGGTTCCTGGCATGTTGGTAAAAGACTTTACGTATACGCTGTAGCGTGCCGATGCACAACAGTGTACACCTTCACCAATTGCAAAATTACACAAGCTCCCAGCAAAACTTTCGGATCGGGACTGTGCGACCCTCTGCGTTTCCACTCACTCCTATTTGACGCAAATTCTTTCTACAATACCCCCTTAGAGCTGGGGATCGTCCCTGCACGCCGGGGATCGATCTCCACCGCCATCCGCATTGCCCTTGCAAACGCCTTAAACGTCGCCTCAATGATGTGATGGGAATTAATGCCATCTAACTGGCGAATGTGCAGCGTCATTTGGCTATTATTCGCTAGCGCCACAAAAAATTCGCGTACTAGTTGGGTGTCATAGGTTCCCACCCGCTGGGTGGGAATTTGCAAGCCGTAGCTGAGATGGGGACGGCCAGAAAAGTCTAACGC
>JANZYY010000268.1 GCA_026419705.1 Fischerella sp. | reverse complement strand
AAACTGCACAAACGAAAGAAACATTTCATGTCATATTATGTTACATATTTTACATGGAAATTTTTACTTAGTCAATTGCTAATCAACAACAACTAATTTATCCCCTACATAGCATCCCGCACCATATCCTTCCAAGTTATCTTGAATTAGCTGTTGGGCATTGGGAAGCAGACGAGGTGGACTACTCCACATACCACTTAACGCAGCAGCAGTTTCACGCAATTCTGGTTTGATTTGGGAGCTTTGCTGCAACTGGTTCCAAGTTTTGAGCGCTGTATCTGTTTTTCCTTGCTGTACTTGTAAAATTCCTAAACGCAGATCTATTTCAGCAATTGATTTTTGCAGTTGGTTGACAGTCTGTTGCAATTGTTTTTGTTGTACCGAACCAGAGGTATTAGTAGAAGGAGTTGTGGGAGTACTAACAGGTTTAGAATTCAGCTTTTCCAGTTTGTGTTTGGCTTTTTTTAAGTTAATTTCAACCGATTTCCGTGTCTGTTGATATTGCTTAGTGGCGGTTTCCAAGGGTTTATCACCCACAATTGCTTCCTTGAGTGACCGAAAATTCTCATCTTGGTCATCTGGTGATTGCCACTGGGAAGCTTGTAGCACAATATTTGTTTGGTAGAGTTCCAAGCGACTTTGAAACTGTGGTTCTTGCCAACTACTTAATAGAGACGAACCGGCAAAAAATACAGCTATCAGTGTCAGCAAAAATAAACCCAACCGCTTAAGTGTCATCTATCTCCCCTTTATTCATACCCAGCTGAATTCTAAAGATGGTAATTAAGGCAAGTGAGAATGTGAGGGGAATGTTAGAGAATTTCTCCTATCATCACTACCCTACGGTCAGACGCCCTTCAGGCATCTACACTCCATCACCTCTAAATACTATCTTTTTGTATCACGAGTTGAGAGTACTGCGTCGATTGCAAACGATCGCAACAAGAAGCAGAAATAGTTCTGGATATCAGAATGAAATTGATAGCTAATATCATCCAAGAATGTAGTGACGCGAAATTACCCTGCGGGAACGCCGGTGGTGTACGCGTCTGGTCAAAGATTTTGGGCAACGCATAATTATACCATTTTGAAAAAAGGATGCGACAAATACGTCATGTACAGATGCGCTGTTTGAAGCGTCTGGTCATGAGGATGTGTTGCAAGCGTCGATCAAATACACAAAGGATTGCCAGTTAAGAGAGTACGCGCTGCTCGTTTAGGTGCTGTACTTCACGCTTTCTGTTTGCAGAATTTACTCAAGCTTGGCCATCGCCATTGAAAATTAAGAAAGCAGTTTTTGAATTTGCACTGGCGTCAATTCTTGCACGTTATTTAAAACTAATACTGCTCCTGCTTGCCGCAGTGTATCTGCATAGGCATGACGTCGCACGCTAGTTTGTTGTACATGTGGCGGTAAAACCCCTACACCGATCCAAGTCCGTTCCGGTTGGAGCGATCGCGCTTTCTCTACTGTATACATATCAGCTACCGTGTCTCCCACATATACTACTGGTAAAGATTTGTCAGATCCATCCTCCAGCAAATGAACTGTAGCAAAAAGTCCAGTGGGATCTGGTTTGCTAGGAGCATCCTCCATTGCAATCAAAACCGGAGATTCCAAACCAAGACGACCTTCCAAAACATAGCTAGCAGAAGCGCTTGTCGCACCACTAAAAAACCCCCAGAAAATACCAGCTAAACTCAACTGTTCGAGATAGCTACGTTGTAACAGTAAGGGTTCATCGCAAATATAACCGGTGAAATTGTCAGGATCGCTACCTCGGTAACGGGATTGAAAAAAAGTGACAATGGCGTTGTAGTCAAGCTGCAATTGCTGACGAGGTTGTCCTTGAGCCTCAAAGTATCTATAGATTAATTCTTGTGATGCTCGCCAATCGTTATTCCAAATGCCTTCAGACTTTAATTGGTCAATATCTACTGATGTCGGACGATATGCTCCGACTGTAAAATGCTCGACCGTATCAGCGATCGCCCGCCGATAAGAACCGCTAACATCGCGCACCACACCATCAATATCAAAAACAACAATTGCATTCATAGTCATTAGTCATTTCTCATTGGTCATTTGTCATTAGTTATTTTCCCCCCTACCTCCCCATCTGGCCATCTCTCCCACCTCCGGTTTTCCCCACCTCCCCATTCCTGAATTTGTTCACCTGGGCAGGATTAAGTTAAAATAAGCGATCGCTGTCATTAGTTAGTATTGCCCGGAAATTTCCCGGAGGTGTGATTGTCCAAGTTTATTTTGAAAATATTGTGGTTAGAAGATAACGTCGCTCTGGCGGTCGATCAGGTAGTAGGCAAAGGTACTAGTCCTTTGACTAAGTACTTTTTCTGGCCCAGAAATGATGCCTGGGAAGAACTGAAAAAAGAGCTAGAGTCAAAACACTGGATTAGTGAAGTAGATCGGGTGGAGTTACTCAATAAAGCTACCGAAGTTATCAACTACTGGCAAGAGGAAGGTAGAAACCGTCCAATGTCTGAAGCGCAAAATAAATTCCCCGACGTTGCTTTTACAGGTAGCGCCTAACATTGCCCAATTAACCACCGTGCTGTTGTACAAGCTGCCATGGCTTGATAGTCTTATCCCTGCTGCCACTAGCAATCACTTGTGCAACAGGGTTAACAGCAACGGCAGATACTGAATCTAAACCAGCGGCAAGAGTAGCTACTTCTTTTGTTGCACTGACTTTTAACGATCATTTTCCTATAAGGACTGAAAGATGCTGCTAGGGGAATGCTGTAAAACTTATAACTTCCCCAAAAGTCGCCTTTTTTGAAAAAAATCATACTTCAGTAATAACTCGGTTTCTCAAAGAAACCGAGTTATTGATTATACCATACCGCCAGCGGCTTGAAAGCGAGCGCGGGCGCGTTTAAAGGCTTGATTCGCCTGAATTTGAGCTTGGCGATCGCCTGCTGGTACCTGATTTAAACGTGCTTGTGCTTGATTAAAAGCAACACGAGCTTCTTCAAGGTCAATTTTATCGCCACGTTCAGCACCGTTTACCAGAATAGTGACTTCGTCTGCTTCGACTTCAGCAAAGCCTCCCATCAGGGCGATCGGGATCCAGCCCTGATTTTTACTAGGACGTACTCGCATCACACCCGTATCCAAAGCAGTCAACAAAGGTGCGTGTCCTGTGAGGATACCTAGCTGACCAGTGGTGCTGGGCAAAATGACTTCTTCAGCTGGAGCATCCCACACTGTTTGATCTGGGGAAATTACACGAACGGTTAATGTCATTTGTCCTTTGCTAGTTGTTAGTTGTTAGTTGTTAGTAGTTAGTTGTTAGTAGCTCTTACCACCAACCACTAACCACTAACTACTAACTAATTACCCTTTCATTTTTTCAGCTTTAGCAATGGCTTCATCAATGCCGCCGACCATGTAAAATGCCTGTTCTGGTAGGTCATCCAACTCACCAGACAGAATCATCTTAAAGCCTTTGATGGTATCTTCCAACTTCACATATTTACCAGGAGAACCGGTAAATACTTCTGCAACGAAGAAGGGCTGAGACAGGAAGCGCTCAATCTTCCGAGCACGAGCCACAGTCAGACGGTCATCTTCAGACAATTCATCCAAACCGAGAATGGCGATGATGTCTTGTAGTTCCTTATAGCGCTGGAGAGTTGCTTGTACAGCCCGAGCGGTGTTGTAGTGTTCTTCACCAACAATCCCTGGTTGCAACATGGTGGAAGTGGAAGCTAGGGGGTCTACCGCTGGATAAATTCCCTTAGCTGCCAAACTGCGAGACAACACGGTGGTTCCATCCAAGTGAGCAAAAGTAGTAGCAGGTGCTGGGTCAGTTAAGTCGTCTGCAGGAACACATACTGCTTGGATAGAAGTAATAGAGCCTTCGTTGGTGGAGGTGATGCGCTCTTGCAGTTCACCCACGTCTGTACCCAGGGTTGGCTGATATCCTACCGCAGAAGGCATCCGCCCCAACAGTGCAGACACTTCCGAGCCAGCTTGTACGAACCGGAAGATGTTGTCGATAAACAGCAGTACGTCCTGCTTGTTGACATCCCGGAAGTACTCTGCCATTGTCAAGCCAGACAGGCCCACGCGCATTCTCGCTCCTGGTGGTTCATTCATTTGACCGTAAACCAGAGCAATCTTGGATTCGTTGAGGTTGTCCTTATTGATTACTCCAGATTCAATCATTTCATTGTAAAGGTCATTGCCCTCACGGGTACGCTCACCCACTCCAGCAAAGACAGATACACCACCATGTTCGGTAGCGATGTTGTTGATCAACTCCATCATGATCACGGTTTTGCCCACACCAGCACCGCCGAACAGACCAATCTTACCGCCACGACGGTAGGGAGTTAGCAAGTCAACAACCTTAATTCCAGTCTCAAATACAGAAGGGGTGGTTTCCAGTTCCGTGAGTTTAGGAGCAGGACGGTGGATGGGGAACTTTTCCTCAGCATTGACAGGTCCCTTGTTGTCTACGGGTTCGCCAAGGACGTTGAAAATTCGACCCAGCGTGACTTTACCAACAGGCACGCTAATAGGAGCACCAGTATCGACAACTTCCATACCACGTACTAAGCCATCGGTAGTAGTCATGGCAACAGTCCGCACCTGGTTGTCACCAAGCAGTTGCTGTACTTCGCAAGTAACCGAGACTTCCTGTCCAGCTTCGTTGGTGCCTGTAATTTTCAAAGCGTTGTAGATTGGTGGCATTTTTCCGCTCGGGAACTTCACGTCTACAACCGGACCAATGATTTGGGTAATGTAACCAATGTTTGTTTTTTCTGCAGTGGTGACCATGCTGAGTCTATTGATTGAAGCTATATTTTCAGATAGGGTCCTAAGAAGCTTAAGATTAAGCAATTTCATTTTCAAGAGTAGCACTGAACGACGCCATAATTCGGCATAAATTCATTCTTAAGCTGGCGGCTTTAAGTGAATGAGTGAAGTTAAGATTAAGGAAGTGAGGCGGAATTTCAAACACAGGAGTTAGAGACTGGTAGTCTGGCAAGCCAACTTCGCTAATTTAATCAACCTTTCTATCTCTGTTTTTTCCTCCTTGTTGGCGTACTTGGCGTCTTGGTGGTTCGTTTATTTAACCATCTAAACTTAAGTTGCCAGACTACCAGGAACCAGAGGCTGGAGAATTAGTTGTAGGCGATCGCATTGGTGTGTAATTTATAACGATAAAAAACTGCCGTGTCTTACGGTTGCTGACACGGCAGCTAGTCGTCTAGCTAGAGAAAAACTTAGGCCTGAGCTGGAGTTTTAAATAGTTGGCTCTTCCGCAAAGAAGCAGCCCCAAAAGCGCCTACAGCCAGGACACCCAGTAGAGAAGCAGGTTCGGGAACATCTTTTGGTGGTTCGCTAGAGAAAGTACCTGCTTGAATAAAGACAGCAGAATCCAAAATTGAATCTCCTGCATCTGCAATTGCCAGTTTAATCCTGTGCTTACCAGCGCTTAGTCCCTTTACCTGAGCAGTAAACACTTTTGTGAAACCGTCATATTGAATGTTGAAGAATGGTCCGCCATCTGATAGGTCGTTGTTGATGTAGTATTGAGGATTTTGGGCGTTAGTACCTAAAGGGTTACCGCCGTTGACATTATTAATTGAGACTGGCGTAGTAGTTCCAGGGATAAGGGCTATGTTTACTCCGTCCAAAAAGAAGCCAAATACATCATTAAAACTGGTGTTAGCGTATTCATTGTATTCCTCTGAGGCAAAGACATAGTTGAAAAACAAATCGCCTGTAGTCGATTCAAAATCAAATTCAAGGACAGCCGCATCGTAGGTATTAAATCCAGGAATTAAGCTGTTTAAATCTGCATCTCCCGGAAAGCCATTAGATCCTGTTGCACCATCCTGATTGTTTGGCCCGACGGCGAGATTCGCATTCCCAGTAGTCAGAATAATACCTTTATCTATGCCAATACCTGATGATAAACCATCTGTGAAAAGTCCAGATGCGGCAGCTGCACCGTTATAAGTGACATTGGATACTGTGATTCCTGAACCCAAAATGCTGTTTACTAAATCATTGCCGTTGCTAGTGGTGGTGATGTTAATAGCGTAAGCTGGAGCAGTTACCAGCCCCAGACTAAACAAAGCGAATGCACTGTTTTTTAACACTTGAGAAAATGACTTTAACATACTTGTTTGCTCTCTAAAAAAGTGAACGTTAATAATGGCGATACTCCTAAATACGCAGGCGAATATTTTGGTGCGATTTCGCATATCACGCCCCAAATAAGAAAAGATATAAATCAACCTCTGACGGTGATTAAAAATAGGAGTATTACCGAAGAAAAGCAGAGGGTATCTGGCAGAAGGCAGAAGGAAGAAAATATATATTTTGCCCTCTGCCACAGGGTTTAAAGCCCCTAAATTTATTTATGAAAAGGGTAAAAGGATTTTTTTCAAGACGCGAAGCGCGAGAAAAAAGGCGTCCTTGTTTGAAACCCCTAAAATTTATTTATGGGGTTTCCCTTCAGCATAGATGCCAGAGTACTTCTGCCTTCTCATTGATATTGACTTAAGCTTTTAATTTGGCTTTTGTCTTTTCTCGGTTTCTATGACAATCCCAATAGATTTGTGAGATGTTCTATTTGAGTTGTCGTTTGTTAATAGATATTTGGCATGGCAAATAACCATCAACCAAGCTCAAATTCTCACATTTCTCTTGGAATGCTATCGGCGATCGCAAGGAATTGATCCGTGTTTTCCACCTCTGCTTATGTATGTAGCTTACTGGTGAATTTATTTGTTAGCTAGGGTTTATACTGCTTATTTACACAAAAATTACATTTTAAATTTAGGTAAACAACCGTAAATATTCAGTATGTATAAGGCTTTTGAAAAACATGCAAGTAAATGATCTGACAAAAATTTGTAAAAAAGATATGCTTCTTAACTAAGTATTTATATGCATCTTCAGCACCACCTATACCC
>JANZYY010000267.1 GCA_026419705.1 Fischerella sp. | reverse complement strand
GGGCAGGAGTGTTACTGTGCAACACCTCTCCCCTTAGCATTCCCCGCATCATTGTCATAATTAGCCCTGCGGGAACACCTTTACCCATCACATCACCAATCACCAAAGCCCAACGACTAGGTTCCGTAATTGCATCTGCGTTTGGGGACAAAATCAAATTTTGATTAGTAGGAATAAAGTCGTAGTAGTCTCCACCCACACGATTAGCTGGTTTACAACGTGCAGCAAGCACTACTCCAGGAATAGTAGGACATTGGCGTGGTAGAAGTCGCCGTTGAATTTCTGCACCAATTTCTAGTTCTTGGTCTAGGCGTTCTTTTTTCCTTAGTTCTACAGCAAGTTCATCGTTTTCAATCGCTACTGCGGTTTGATCCGCCACTAACCTGACCAACTTTTGTCTGGTTTCCGTCCAAGTGTATTCTGGATCGCGGCTTAAAACATAAAGCCATCCCCGTTCTACATGCTTGACCAGAATTGCCGTGCCAAAGACTTGCACATCCGGGCCCAGATGTTGGTGCATTTGAGCATCCAAAATACTTGTGGTAGTTGCTAGCGGTGATGTATTTGGCGTACGTGTAATTTGGCTGCTTGCTGTTTCTAAAGCTTTGCGGATATCTTTCCTTTGGCGACTATCTTGCCAGTGAAGCTGTTCTAGCCTGACTTGACCGTTGGGTTTGTAGAGGAACAGTGCGCTACCGTCAGCATCTGTCACTCTTGTTGCCATTAAGGGTATTAACTCTAAAAATTGGTTTAAGTTGTTAAAGCTTCTGAGGGCAAATCCTAAGGAACTTAGCAAATCTTGGATCTTGTTCTGCTCCCGGTGCAGCCTTGCCACGAGCTCTTTCAGCGCCACAACTGGGGTAACATCTGTTGGGGCACTAGTATTGCTGTCGGTGGGTTCAGAAGGCAGTTTAGGCACAAGCACAGGTATTATTTCACTTCAATAAGCAGATTCGAGATTACTTTTCAACCAACTGGATTTAAAATCGCTAAACCATATTGAGACAAGATTTGTAAGTTTAGCAAGGGTAGAAAGACGTAAGTGTAAATTTTACAAGTTTTTCATTTCTGACTCATTTCTCAATTAATTTTAAGCATTTCAAGCGATCTATTTTTAGTCCTAAACCAATCTGTCAACAGCAGTTATTTTTACTTAGTAACTGAAGGCTGTAAATTTTTTCATAACTTTACTACTATGTCATATACCTGAAGAGAGAAAAATCTGCCAGAAAGTTAGGTATAGGCACCGTTGTTTCATTGTCACTTTTGAAACCGAGGGGTAATGTACATGAGGGGTTTTACCATCTTGAAATTGTACAAATAAACTAAAGAAGATGCTTGTAAATTTCGTTTGATTATGAAATAGCAGTTATTTCCAATACTTCAAAAGAAAATCTTACCTCAAGACATTTCATCTCAGCGTTAAATACGATGATGTTTTAGTCATGTTATTACACTTACATTATTTAAACTACGTTCAGAGAATATTTTGGAGAAACTGTTTTGTAAGTATTGTTCTAATAAACTTACATCAGATAAAACTTTTCTGCAGCAATATTTTACATTCTTTTTTGGGTGGCTCAAAGACAGCATGAAATCGCAATTCTAGCAGAGGTTTTCCACCCTTTGTCACCAACTAACAGTTTGTTGACTTACGCCTTTTTCCAGTCGGTTCTTCTCGAGTAATTCAATTGAATAGTACCAGATACGGTCGTACCGATTCAAAAATGTTTCAGGTCTGTGAACTTGTGCTTAGGGTTGGGGACAGGAAGGCAGAAATAATTAGACTGCAATATTGTAAGCTTTTTACCTGCTGCCTCCTGTATAGCTGTCTTCTTGCACTAGCCACTTAAAAGTGCTTCGACAAACTCGTAGCTGGAAAAAGGACGTAAATCTTCGATGCCTTCACCAGCACCGATAAAGCGAATTGGCAAACCCAACTGCTGTACAACTGCAAGAGCAACGCCTCCTTTGGCAGTGCTATCTAGCTTGGTCAGTACCACACCAGTGAGATTGGCAACTTCGGAAAAGACTTGTGCTTGCCGCAATCCATTTTGCCCTAAAGTAGCATCAAGAACCAACAGTGATTCTACTTTGGCGTTGGCAGCTTTTTTGTCGATAATCCGACGAATTTTACCGAGTTCTTCCATTAAGTTTTTCTTATTTTGAAGTCGGCCGGCGGTATCTACCAGAAGTAATTCTGTTTGTCGCGCTTGCGCTGCAGCGATCGCATCGAACACTACGGCAGCTGGATCTGTATTCTTGCCGGGATTGGCAATGACTTCTACACCACTGCGATCGCCCCAAATTTTCACCTGTTGCACAGCAGCAGCACGGAAAGTATCTGCCGCCGCAATCAAGCATCGATAACCGGATTTTTGTGCTAAGTGAGCGATTTTGCCGATAGTAGTAGTTTTCCCAACCCCGTTGACGCCGGTAATTAGCCAAATGTTCAAAGTATCTTTTTCAGGGGCAAACCAAGGCTTTTGAGTTTTATGAATTGGCTCATCCAGCATATCCCGCAGGATGCGTTTGAGGTAGGCGATCGCTTCTTCTGGTGGCAAAGCTTCTTGGCGCAGCTTTTTCTGTAAAGCGTCGATGATGTAGTCTGTCGCCTCTACGCCGACATCAGCTTGCAACAACAACGCCTCAATTTCTGTTACCGCCGCTTGATTCAGCGGACCTTGACCGACAATAGCCTTGAGTTGATTAACAATGTTACGACGGGTTTTGTCTAAACCTTGCCGTAGCCTTTTTAGCCAGGTAATTTCTTCTATTGAAACGTCTTCTGGACGCCGACCTTGGGCTGCTAGTACTTCGGCTGACCACAAAAATCCTTCATCAAAAGCTAATTCGGGTATTTCTTCTGTTACTGTCGCAGTAGCAGTTGATGCTGCTGGTTGTACTTCTTCTGGTTCTGTAACTTCAATCGCGGTAGCAATTAATCGTTCCTGCTTTGCTTGTCGTTCTGCTGCTGCTCGTTCTAATAACGATACAGGCGTTGCTGGTGGTGTTATTTCTTCTGTTTTTACCTCTTTGGAGGCTATAACTTCTGGAGTTTCTTCTGCTGTAGCAGGTAGGGCTTGAGTTGTTGTTTGTGCAACTGTGACAGCTGGTTGTTCAACTGCTGTAGTTTCAGTTTCTCGTGATTGGGTTTGTTGCTTTTGCTGAATATTTTTGTAAGCAGCCTTAGCGTATGCCAGTAAATCTGTTGCTACTGGTTGTTCTGTTGCTGGGGTTGGGGTTGCTGCTGATGTTGTGGAGGAAGGTTCGACAACAGGAGTTTTTGCCTGTTGTTCTTGGGAGGTGGTATCTCCAGATTCGTTATATTTACGACGAAACCAATTGAAAGTCATTTGTAGCTAATTGTGTTGCTAATTGTGTTAGTGATGATTTATCTCCACACTACCAAGTAAATATCTCAAGCTGCGATCGCGCCAAAAAAGAGTGGCAGAGGTGGGGCATTGATTGATTGGGCATTGGGCATTGGGAATTGGAAATAACCAGCAACCACTAACTACTAACAACCAACCACCAACCAATCTACACAGTTTGTTTTTGCTGCTGTGTGACTCGGCGCAGAACACCGTTGATAAATCGATGACCTTCTTCACCACTGTAACGTTTGGCTAGTTCTACAGCTTCGTCAATCGCCACGCTGTGAGGAACTCCCAGATACAGCATTTCTGCCACAGCAATTCGCAAAATATCGCGGTCGATTTGAGCAAGGCGATTCAGCTGCCAATCTACCAATGCCATGCCTATTTGTCGATCTATATTTTTTCGCTCTTCATCGACTGTTCTGACAATTTCAATGGCGTATCTGCTGACTTCTTTGTCTTGGTTTGCTAACTGAATCAATTCAGGAAACTCAATTGCTGCACTAAGTTGGTTGATTGCGGTTTGAGTGTAACAGATAGCCTCTTTCACCATAGCTCTAGCAGCATTCAAATCAGTGGCGCGAGTTTGGCTACTCAAGAGGCGATCGCTACTACGTTGCAGTTCGCCAACTGCATTATCCAGAGTATCTTGTACTTCCGATCTTAAGGTGCGTACTGCCGCCAGCACTAATTTGGGTAGTTGGTCTTCAGTGAGTTTTTTGGGATTAGCTGGCAGTTGAGAGAGGCTCAAAAGCGCCAATTCACGGGCGATTTGACGGGGTTTCCGAGGTTGCATAAAAGTTTAAGTGAGGGAGTATGAGGAGTGTTTTAGCGAAATCAATGGAGTCTAAAGTATATCAGCAACATCTGCTTATTAACCAAACACAATTAATTTTAAGTATCTTCAACGGGAAAAACTTGTCGTTTTGGTTCTATGGGCGACACTTCTAGTTGGCGGTCTTTAGTAATAATTAGAGAAGGTAGGGGTGTGTTGGGGGCAACAATACCACCAGAAACTATGATTTTAAAGGCGTCTTCGATCGACATCGACAGGTTAATTACATCATCTTCGGGAACGACTGCATACCATCCAGTTGTTGGGTTGGGAGTAGTAGGGATAAAAATGCTGAGCATGGGGCGGGACATGTGAGTTTGAATGTCACTGCTGACAACACCAGTGACAAAAGCGATCGCCCAAATTCCCCGGCGGGGATACTCTACCAAAATTACACGGCGAAACTTACCATTTGTATCTTTGAGTATTGTTTCCAAAAGTTGCTTGAGAGTTTTATATACCTGTCCAGCTAAAGGAATTGCCTGTAGGACTCGCTCGCCAAAATCCAGTAACCACCGTCCAACAATATTCCTAGCCATCAAGCCAATCAAGAGAATACTCAACAGCGGTACCATTAGTCCCACTAACAGATTTAGCAGATTAACTAAGATCGGGTGCATTCCATCAAAAGGATTTAGTTGTTTAGGAATGCGAGTCAGAAAGTTAATGACCCAGCTGGCAATGGTAATCGATAGCCAAATAGTAGTTGCTAGGGGAATTACCACCAACAAACCAGCAATCAGGTCATTTTTTAAATCCTGCTTCCAGCGATCGATTACCAAACCGCGATTCTCCTTTTTTAGAGTAGTAGAATTTCTGTTATTGGAATTCATAACAGTAGTTTCGTCAAATGGCGAAGACAGTCCTTGACATCTAAGACGGCATTAGTTAATAACTGTGCGGTGACAGTCAACACTAGTTGCACCGCTACCGTCAAAAATTTGCTTCTGGCTAGAGAACAAGCTATTTTTCTATCCTAATTTGAGCATGTAGAGTTGTACCAACTGCGATCGCAGTTGGATAATCTCATTCGCTGTTACTTTACTTTTTAAGACTTGTAAATGATTGTTGCAAGCCTTAAGGGTATTTCTAATACTACCGTGCCTGCTCAAAAGCTGCTTGTAATTCTGAAAGTCTTTATGGACATATTCAGAATCTATTTATTGGTTGGGCTAGCCTGATGAGGGCATGAGCGAAGATTCTGAAAAATTTATTTGCAAAATATGAAATTATATAATTTATTTTAACTTAACATAATTAATTAGCCCAATGGTTCAAGTCTGGAACCATGCCAATCAAGTGATTTAAAACGCATGCCTCCAGCAAGGGTAAACGCAAAGGGACGCAGAGTTTTGGTGCTAAAATTTCGCCATGAAATTACCATCGCTTTTACCGGATGTGAGTTCAAAAAATGCGATCGCCATTGCCAGGTCTGGCGATCGCCTGTATTTTATCCGACATTTGCTGCTTGAATTTTCGCTTGCAAGTTTTTCAATGCTTGAGTAGCTGCTGTCAAATCATAAGGAAATGGTCGCCTGCGGGTGATGTAATCCCGTTGTTGAGCTGGCCGATGACGCAGCACCGCATTCACAACAACGCACATCTGGGAACTGAGATTTATCGCTCCGTGGAGCACTCCTGGTGGGATAGTTACTACTACGGGAAAATCTTCACTTAAGGGAATATACTGATATCGTTTATTAATCAAAGTTACAATCACAAATTCGCCTTTGACAACCAGCAATTGGTCAGTTTGCGATTTGTGAACAAATAAATCATCCACTGTATGGGGTGGAATCTGCACGAGCATTGTTTCGTGACTAGCTTGGGGAGTAAAGAATTCAGCCATCCCCCCTTTAATCGATTCCAACTGACGAATTGCTATTCCTCTTGCACTCATAACAGCGTCTAAAAAAGCATCCTAAAAATTGAAGATTGAACTTCAATTTAAGATGCTCGATTGTAAAATATTGTTACAATTGAACAATACTACACTAAATATGCTAGGTGAAGTGCGAAATCTATCAGGCGATAGAGGCCTTTAAACTACTTGGTTGACCGAGATTACCTTGCAAAACTACACCGCGGTGATTAGCATGGAGATGACGCAGAATTATGTAAATTGACTCAATTCGGTCTATAGCGCCGGCTTTATGGGCAATTTCCTCTAGAGTCAGAGGTGTTTTTTCTGTTTGCAGGATTTCCACTACTTGTTTTTGCAACTCAAGAATCGCAGCAGCAGCTTTTTTGCCAGCTTCTACCCCTGGTTGATGATAAGCGTTGATGTTGATTAAACTGGCATACAAACCAACAGCGCGTTCGTATAAAGCAATTAATGCTCCGACGGTACGGGGATTAACTTGGGGAATAGTGACTGTAATCGAATAGCGATGATTTTCGTACAGCGCTTGTCTGGTTCCTTGCAGAAAACCGGAAAGATAATCGCCTGAGGTGATTCCGGGTTCGATTTCTGGGGATGGACTGTTACGATCTTCCAATACTTCAATAAAGGTAGCAAAGAAATTCGGCACACCCTCGCGTAACTGCTGGACGTAGGCGTGTTGGTCGGTTGAACCTTTGTTACCATACACGGCAATACCCTGATGAACAATGTTCCCTTCTAAGTCTTTCTCCTTACCCAGGGATTCCATCACCAGCTGTTGTAAGTAGCGGCTAAATAAAAGTAAACTGTCTTTGTAAGGTAGAACCACCATGTCTTTTTCGCCCTTGCCGTTGCCAGCATAATACCAAGACAGGGC
>JANZYY010000266.1 GCA_026419705.1 Fischerella sp. | reverse complement strand
ATCAGATAACCAATGAGGAGGGTCATTTTCTAGCTTATACACTCCGTAGGATGCACCTACTTTCCACATAGCTCTATTTAAAGCAGCATTACAGGGTTCGCCAATAGTAACTATTTTTCCACTGGCATCCCTAATATTAATTTTGTCATTCCAGGTAATATTCCAGTCGATTGCCAGCCCTTGAGTATGGCGAGAATTTAAAGATACGGGATTACCACCCACACCATAAACCTCGACCATATCTTTAGCAGCTTGCAGCGATCCTGGATTAGTGTAATGCACCCATTCAATATCTACTCCACTCAAAGGTGGGACATACTCAGGAGCAATGTCTTGGCGATTAATTCTAGCAGAGTAATGCATTAAATAAGCACGTTGTTTCGGACGGTAGGTAGCGGTAACAATCACTTGACAACCAGCGTCGATCAGTGCTCTGTGAAATGCTTCTACTTTTTGACGAAATGGTGAAGCTAAATCAGAAATCAACTTGCTAGTGGGAAAATAGTTAACCCAATGGGGTCCGCTCAGGCGAAATCTCTGTCTTTTTGCATATTCATTCAAGATATCCAATGCTTGAGTCAAATCTGCTCCCAGTTTCTGTTTAGTTGCATGACTTAGCGCCCCTTCCAGTTCGCCACGCAAACGTACATCTTTTTTTTTATACGCTTCGGCTAACCCTTTGGTGCTTGTTTTACCAAAGTCGCCATCTACTTGTAATTGAGGGTTGAGTTGTGCTAATTGATTCAAACACTTTTGTAAATCCTTAATCTCTGTTTCACCAAAACCAAGATAACTTAGCAATGTGCTAGCTGAAAGGTTAGGTACTTTAAAAATAAAACCTTGAGGAGCTGCTTTACTGTAAGTGTTATTACCAACAACCCCATCAGCTTGCAAGCCATTTCTTTGTTGATAACTACGAGTAGCTTGGTCAGTTGCTTTGCCAAAATCACCATCAACAGCTCCCATAGGATATTCTGCTTCTTTTAAAAAGCTTTGCCAAGCACTTACATAGATACCATTAGAACCAAGTTTGATAACTGGTAGTTTCAGTACATTGATGTTAAAAGCCATGATTTTCTCCAATTATTAGTTAGTAGATAGTAGATAGTAGTTAGTAGTTGGTAATTTGTTTGTACCACCAACCACTAACCACTAACTACTAACCAATCAATTTCTGCCATGTCGCAGGTCCAACAATTCCATCAGCAGTTAAACCATTTTGCTGCTGAAATTTCTTCATGGCCGCCTCTGTCTGAGGACCATAGATACCATCAATGTCAACTCCTAAACGGTATTGTAAGTATCTGACAATTACACCACCTGCATGATTTACTCTAATAATTCTTTTCGCTAAAATTTGATTAATCGCATTCCATGTAGTTTCTCCAGCAATTCCTGTTTGTTGAATGCCTGTGATACTCTGAAATTTTTCAACTGCGGATTTTGTTGCAGCATCGTTTGTACCGTTCTCTAACAAAGGTTTACCATTTTTATCGGTTATTTTGAGTCTATTTAAGGCTTTTTGCAACCTCAAGGTGGTTGTGTCTGGATTTTGTTCTTCATCCTCTATAGGACTAACAGGAGTACTAGGTAATTGCCCGGTTAAACCTTTGACGATCGCATTTGCCATTGCCTCTGGATTATACAGATTCATGTCTTTTTGCGAATCGACAAAACAGCCCTCTACCAAAATCGCTGGCATATCTGTATTTTTGAGGACAAATAAATGACTGCCATTCTTAACACCACGATTAAAAAAGCCTAATTTGACAATTTCATCTAACACAGGCTTGGCAATTCTTCTCCCTGTATCACTAACTGCAAATATTTCTGTACCATTCGCTTGACCGTTAAATTTATTAAAATGGATAGATACAAAAGTATCTACTTTATTAGCATTAGCTGTAGTGCACCTTTTTCTGAGTGATTCGCCTACAGATGAGGCTGTAGCTGGCTTGCATTCTACAACTTGATGCCCTAAAGCTCTTAGTTTGGTTATAACTCTATTACCTACATCTAAAGTCAAATTATCTTCAAATCTTATCCCTCTAGCTCCGGTATCGGGAGGGCAATTATGACCAATATCTATTCCAAATTTCATTTGTTTCTCCTGAATTGATTATATTTTTTGTAAAAACAATTAATATAATTTTTTATTAACAATGATTATGACTCCCGCAAAAGCCTGCGCAGGCTATTGGTCTATCGGATTAATTTTGAGAAGTAAAATAAAGAACCACAAAGGGTGCATTAGACGCGAAGCGACTGACCGTAAGGGTAGGACGCAAAGAATGAAGGAAAACAAGAGGAATTGAAAATAAATTGACCGATCAAAAATTTTGCGATCAACCCTAGTTTAATCATAAATTCCACCTTTTGACCTTCCCAATACTAGATTTGAACTCGCTTACACAGTAATTGATAACTGATGGCTGGTTATCGCAAATAACAAACAACAAACTGCGATCCATTACTAATTACCGATATAACAAAAAAATCTCAGTATTTTAGCTAAACTAATACGTCAATAGTCTATGATAGAATACTGCTTCTCAACTGTCCATTGTCGCCAAGAAGAAACTTAGAGATTTTTGATTAAAATTTAGCAACGCCCTTTTATCCATTCGGTGTTGCATACTTTCATCAGCTTGTCATTAGTTATTGAATTATTTTTTATTTCTTCTTATTAATGACAATCAACCATCTACTAATGACAATGATTGAGCAATTGTTTCTCTTACTTTTATTAATTTTTTGTGAGAGGATCGTCAATACATCGTGAAAAAAAAGCAGATATGACGAATCCAATAGCTTCACAATCACTTAGCGATGAACGCAAAACGCCTCCAGATGTACAGGTGCAATTTGAAGCGCGGAAGCCAATTATGGATCCAACTTTGGGTATTCCTGTCAATGTTAAAAGAGTAGGAACTCCCCAGCATCGCTTGGTAACTATTGGCGATTCAATTACACATGGTTTTCAAAGTGGGGCTATTTTTAATACGCGGCTATCTTATCCTGCGATTATCGCCAGGGAAATGGGTTGGGATCAGCTGCGTTATCCCACATATGATTCTCCAGGAGACGGATTACCGTTAAACCTAGAACGCTTAGCTCGTAATCTCCAGCAGCAGTTTGGCGACAACATCGGCTGTTTGGAAATTTTTCCAGCCGTACTGTTTTTACGCAAATACCTAGACGCAATCGAAAATTATTGGGAACGTGGTGAAGGTTCGCTGTTGCCAATTCAACGCGAGATCAACCACAACTTATCAGTCTATGGCTGGGATTTACGGAATACCTTATCACGCAATGCAGATATCTGCTTAGAAGCAATCAGAAGTTCTCCGTCTCGCAATGATTTTTTGCAGCAGGTTGTCGATCGTCATAACGATCGCGCTGCTATTCGGGTTTTGAACTCAGCCAGAGATACAAATGCTAAAGCACTCACGCCATTGCAAGCAGCCGCAGTTCTCGGTGCACAAGGAACAGAAGAAACCGAAGGAATTGAAACCTTGATTGTCTTGATTGGTGCGAATAATGCTCTGGGCAGCATTCTCACATTTAATGTAGTATGGAGTGATACTGGCTATGATGATATGACAGTGAATGATAAATATACTGTCTGGCGTCCTATTCACTTCAAAGCCGAGCTAGATCGCATAGTTGCCGAAGTTAGGAAAATTCGCACTCGCCATGTAATTATTGGNACCATTCCTCACGTTACCATCGTACCTTTCGCCCGTGGAGTCAATTGTAAAGTCACACAGGGTTCGCGGTACTTCCCCTACTACACTTTGCCTTGGATTGAAGATGAAGATTTTGATCCAGATAAACACCCACACTTCACCGAAGATGAGGCAAGAGCAATTGATAGTGCTATTGACCAGTACAATGAGTATATTACTGATGCAGTACGCCAAGCAAGAATAGAAGGCAGAGATTGGTATTTACTAGAAACCTGTGGATTACTCGATCGGCTTGCATCTCGCCGGTATCTGGAAGACCGCACAGCTAGACCTTCTTGGTGGGAAGAAATTGGTGGTGAATATGAATTACCACCCAAATTAAAAGCACTTTCCCCCGTACCAAACTCTCGTTTTTTCATCTCCGGACCAAATGGTCGTACTCAAGGTGGTTTATTTTCTCTTGATGGGATTCATCCCACCACGATTGGTTACGGTATCCTCACTCAGGAAATTATCAACATCATGCAATTGGCAGGTATAAAATTTTATGAAAGTGACGGTCAAACCGAGCGTAAAGGAGAAATTAAAGTTGATTTTCAGCGATTAATTAGCGAGGATACGTTGATTTCCCAGCCACCGCGAAACCTCGCCAATATTCTGGATATAATTGGCGAACTGGATAAAAGATTTAATATTGGGGGTCTGCTGTTGAGAAGGAATTACTAGGAAAGTAGGGGCTAGAAGCTGGAGTTTAGGGAAATTACGTTAGGATTTTAACACTTGCTCAGCTGTCAGCGCCAATTCTGGGAAAGTCTGTGAGACAATGCGATCGCTACCACGATAAGTACACTGGTAAACTCTATTTTTATCCAGAATGCAATATACTACCACTTGAAAACAGGTCGTTGCCTATGGTTTCCAATTTGCAGGTAGTGCTGCTTTCTCTTGATTATACTCAGTAGATTCAAATTTTTCTATTAATGCTTGGACTGATTCTTGTTGGTTAACTGTCAAACGAGGAATTTCATAATAGTTTTTCAAAAATGTTGTATTTAATATTTGATTATTGTATAGATAACTTGATAAATAATACTTGGAAACATAGTATCTTACCCTTTGATTATAAGCACCATATGGGTAAGCAAAATGATTTGCTACTTTTTGCTCTGGGTCTAGGTCTTTTGTGCATTCTCTCAGAGCAATTTGAGATTTTAAGATTTCATAAATTAATCTCCTTGGAGTTAATCTGGTTAAATCTATATGATTAAATCCATGAGATTGAATATCATAAAATCCCTGCGCAAAACCTTCTCTCAACTCTTCACATTCTAAATGAGTTGAATCGGAATTCTTTTGATCGGATAAATTCCCTGGATTGATAAATAGAACAACTTTTACTTTTTTGCCGTATTTTTTTTCTAACTTATATAAAATTGGTAATAAATCCGTGTGTACTGATTTATATCCATCATCAAAAGAAATCATAATTAGCTTTTTTTTAAAGAATTCTTTAGGAACGTTGCCACTTTTCCTGAGGAAAAAATCATACAAATCCTGAGTTGTTAAAAATTGATAATCATTGATAACTAAATACTCCAGAAAATCTTCCAAATTTTGTTTTGGGTAGTGTAAACCTTTAATATCTGACTGATTGGCATAATTTTTATGACTATCAATAATGCCATGAAACCCGACAATAGGAATTACAGTCGCAGTATCTGTAAAAATTATAAAAGACACAATAATGATAAATATTATAGCCAGAAGGAGGGGATATTTTTTGTTTTTTTGAACGTTAAGAAATTTGCAAGTCATTTCGGTAGTAGTATCCCTGTTTTCAATCTTGCCTTGGTCTTTAAATAAATTACCGAAGAAAGGCAGCGGTTGCCAGAGACAGGGAGTAGAAGGTGGCATGTATCAATAAAAACTTCAGTTGTGGTTCTAGATCTCCATTCCATGCACTGCGTTTACAGGTATAAAAAATACCTCAGCCTATAACCGTAGCAGCAAACAATAAAAAACATAAAAACTATAATAATTTTCCGAGCCCCAATTTTGACCCCCTTTTGTTGATGCCTTCTACTGTGTGTAAAATCGCTACATGTCCGTATTTAAAACCAGCTTTAAGTATTTTTTATACTTATAATGGCGTCGCTTGTAGAACCGAGACAGTGCAACCCAAAGATAAATGCAGACTGATATTACTTTACTGCCTGTGCCGCCGGCTTAAAATAAACCTTATCCTCTACCTGCAAGAAATTTGCAGGTCTGTACGACCCAATAGTTTTTCTCTAAATACTGGTTAAAATTTGAGTGTCAACATATACAAATAAAGTTAATTAGGATTGAATTCGTTAGCATGTCTCTATTACAATCTCGTTTATTTGTTAATAACAAACAAACACGCACAGTTGGAAGGGGTTTGCAGTCTGTATTTTTTATTTTATTTACCCTTTTAATGACAAATGTAATTCTGGCGCGGTTGGTGTATTTGCAAATTATTCGGGGTTCAACTTATCGAGAACGAGCAGAGTCTAATCGGATTCGAATTTTGCCCAAACAACCAGAACGAGGTAATATTTTTGACCGTAACGGCAAACTTTTAGCAACAACTCGCTATCCTCATTCTGTGTATTTGTGGCCGATGGCTCACACCAAAGCATCTTGGTCAGTTGTGGGGCCGCGTTTATCCAAGATTCTCAACATACCACTAGAAGAAATTGCAAAGAAACTTGAAGAGGCCGGGCCCAATTCTTCTAAACTTGTGCGGATCAAGCGTGACTTGAGCTTAGATGAAATTACTGCTTTGAGAGAGTACGAAAACGAACTTAATAATGTGGAAATACATACGGAAGCGGTTCGCTACTACCCCCATGGGAGGGAATTTGCCCATGTCTTAGGATATACTCGCGAACTTACAGCCGAACAGCTAAAACAAAAAGAAGACGAAGGCTACCGTCTGGGAGATGTAATTGGTCAGATGGGAATCGAAAAAGCTTATGAGAAAGTGCTAAGGGGTGAATGGGGCGGTCAGCAAGTGGAAGTAGATGGCAAGGGTCGTCCGCTGCGAATTTTGGGAGAGAAACAAGCAAAAGCTGGTAAAGATATTCGCTTGACCATAGATTGGAATCTGCAAATGGCAGCAGCAAAAGCATTGGGCGATCGCAACGGTACGATTATTGCCATGAATCCCCGTAATGGTGGTATCTTAGCAATGGTGTCCTACCCCACCTTTGACCCAAATGTGTTTTCCAAGCAAAAACTCTCTCAAAAAGAAGTAAAAGAAATCTTGCAAGGTGC
>JANZYY010000265.1 GCA_026419705.1 Fischerella sp. | reverse complement strand
GGATACACTACCTTGCGCCCCAACTCTGCACAGGCGCGCACAACAAGGTTGAGTAAATCATCGCTGCCATTACTAACGATAATCCAGTCGATTGGAAATCCCAACACTTCGCTAACTGCTTTGCGAAAATCGTTCGCATAGGAATCTGGGTAACGTCGCAGCCATTCGCTATCTAGGTTACGCAAAACAGCGATCGCTGTTTGTGAGGGTGGATAAGGATTTTCATTGGTGTTGAGCTTGATAATGTTTGTACCAGGCTTAGGTTGTTCACCGGGAACATACCCAACCATCGCATCAACACTTGGGCGGAAGTAGGAATTCATACCATTTGGGATTTTAGATGCTGGATTGGGAATCACCATTTCTGTCGGGATTATGTCAATCCATCTGTTGCGATCATTTTTTAAATCGGTGTCATGAGATATTTTCAAGGTTGAATGAGTATTAGAATTTTGTCAAACAGGGTATGGCGATTTCCCTATTCCCTGTTTCCTATTCTCTTTTAAAAGCTGTACCCTTGAAGGGTGTCTGCTTCTTTCCTAGCATTTATAATTAGTTCTTGCCCCCTGAAAGTTCGTTAACCATGTCGGAAGAAGATATCCGTGCTACGCGGCGAGCAAAAGTAGAACAGCTTAGACAGTTAGGGATGAATCCCTACGCCTATCGTTGGGAATCTACCCACCATGCAGCGCAATTGCAGGAAAAATTTGCTGATTTACCCAACGGTGAAGAAGTTGAGATCGATGTAGCAGTTGCTGGACGCATCATGGCGCGTCGCGTCATGGGTAAACTGGCTTTCTTTACCTTAGCAGATGAAACCGGCAAAATTCAGCTTTATTTAGAAAAAAATCGCATTCAAGAAGGCATGGCAGAAATTGATACCGATGCCTTCAATCACCTCAAGCAACTCACAGATGTCGGCGACATCATGGGAGTCAAAGGGACAATTAAACGGACTGAAAAGGGCGAGTTATCGGTTTACGTTAAACAATATACAATCCTCACTAAATCCTTGTTACCCTTACCTGATAAGTGGCATGGATTGACAGATGTTGCTAAGCGTTACCGTCAGCGCTACGTAGACTTAATTGTAAACCCAGAGGTCCGGCAAACTTTTCGCCGTCGCGCTCAAATCACTGCTGGTATCCGTAGATACTTAGAACAGCGTGATTTCTTGGAAATCGAAACTCCTGTTCTACTAGCAGAAGCCGGAGGTGCAGAAGCACGTCCGTTTATTACATACCACAACACGCTGGAAATGGAGTTATATCTGCGAATTGCGACAGAGCTCCATCTCAAGCGGTTAATTGTCGGTGGTTTTGAAAAGGTATTTGAACTGGGGCGAATTTTCCGCAATGAGGGAATCTCTACCCGGCACAACCCAGAATTTACCATGATTGAGGTTTACCAAGCCTACGCCGACTACAATGATATGATGGCGCTGACGGAGGGAATTATTACCACTGTCACGCAAGAAGTACTTGGCACGCTGCATGTAACATACCAAGACCAAGTGATTGATTTAACACCACCTTGGCGACGTGTAACTATGCACGATTTGGTGATGGAATACACAGGCTTGGATTTCAACTCTTTCCAAACTCTGGCAGAAGCAAAAGCGGCATGTCAAAATGCTGGCCTAGAAGGTATAGAAGATTGCGATTCTCTTGGTAAGCTTCTCAATGAAGTCTTCGAGCAAAAGGTTGAGGCAAACTTAGTTCAGCCTACTTTTGTGATAGACTATCCCGTGGAAATTTCGCCACTGGCAAAACCGCATCGTTCTAAGCCTGGTTTGGTGGAACGTTTTGAGTTGTTTATTGTCGGGCGGGAAACTGCTAACAGTTTCTCGGAACTTACCGATCCGATTGAGCAAAGGCAACGTTTAGAAGAACAAGCAGCCAAGAAAGCGGCGGGTGATTTAGAAGCGCAAGGAGTAGATGAAGACTTTCTAGCAGCTTTAGAATACGGAATGCCACCTACCGGTGGTTTAGGGATTGGCATTGACAGGTTGGTAATGTTGTTGACCAACTGTGCCAGTATTCGGGATGCGATCGCTTTTCCCTTACTCAAGCCAGAAAAATCTGACCCGTCTTCAGAAACAACAACTTAGGTGTCCGCTTAAATACTTAACTGAAACTGTAGCCTAGGCTGGTAATAGGTGATTGGTGATTGGTGATTGGGATTGGGAAAGAGCCTTGTTATAGTTCTTCCCCAATCCCCAGTCCCCAGTACCCATCATGCATTTTCCTGTGTTGATAATTCTGGTCGATGAATCAACAAAGCTACAGGGAATTTTTGTAAAATTTCTCGTACCCACAGGGTATCCTCACCTTGCACTTGTTGTCCGGTAATTGCATCTTGCCAAACACCAGAGGAACCAGTGGGTGGAACGATGCGAGTTTCTTGCCACACCTGTTCACCTAGGGGATACTCGCCTTCTTTAACCAGAGAAGTGAGGAAACGAGGAGCAATTGCAATTATTTTCTTTTCTCCTAATTCTCTGGCAAAGGTAATAATATGGCTTTTGAGGCTACCTGCGACTGTCAATTTTACGTAAGCCCCCCGCTGGAATACATCCAAATTTTGCCGCCGTGCTTGCAGAAGTTGATAAGTCAAAAACAGCTTAACTCGTCCATCTTCTGGAGTTTTCAACAGTTCGGCAATCAAATTTGAGATGTTTTCTGCCGCTTTTGCTTTAATGTGTTGCAGATAATTTTTCCTTATTTCAAAGTCTACCGGACGGCGGTTATCTGGGTCTACCATACTCAAATCCCAAAGTTCTGTTCCTTGATAAAAGTCCGGTAAACCTGGAGCAGTAACTTTCAGCAATGTCTGCGAAAGAGAATTTAAAATGCCGTAGTGTTGAATTTTCCGCTGGAAGGGACGAAAAGCTTGGAGAAATGGGTTATTGTCACGATCTTTCAACACCCGCTCTGCAAAATTCGTGAAGGCATTTTCATAGGCTGTATCCGGTTTTATCCATGCAGTGTGAACTTTTGCTTCACGAATTGCCTTGATAATATATTGTTGAATCCGCTCTACAAAGTCGGGATACTCTTCATCTTGAAAAGGAAAAGCTCCAATCAGAGATTGATAAAAAAAGTACTCGTCATTAGGAGTTGGCACATCCTGTCCACTTACAGCTTCCTTATGTGGAGCATTGATTTCCCGCCACTGTTTGAGATTATTCTCCCACTCTTGCGGTATTTCTGATAGGACATTAATGCGAGCGCGCATATCTTCACCACGTTTAGTGTCGTGGGTAGAAGTAGCATTCATGGCATGGGGCCACTGAGAAAAACGCTGTTGATTAAAGCTGTGGAAATCATCTAATGAAATACCGAAATGTGTAGGATGAGAACCCACTTCATTGAGTGAGATCAGGCGGTTGTAGACATACAGAACGGTATCTTCCACACCCTTGGCCATCAGCGGTCCGGTAAACTGCTGCAACCGCATGAGGAAATGCAACCATTGCTGTTGATCTTCCTGACTTAGATGCTCGTCGATGTCGAGAATGAGGAATTTTTCAATAAAGCTCAACTCGTTGAGGAAGTTGGGAATATTCTGTTTGGCTTGGGTCATTACTTGCTGTATGTATTCCCGATCTGCTTTGCTAGCTCCAGCACTACTAATGTAGGTACGATAAACGGGAAACAGTGCCAGAATCTCTACTAAGGCAGCTTTTAGACCGTACATTGTAAAGTCACTAGCATAGCGATAGCGACCAGAAATTTTTTTGAGCTGATGTGCTAAATTATCAATATCTCCTGCTAGATGTTTGCTAATAATTAATCTTTTATTTTGGTCAATTAATTCTTCACAGGAAACTTTTCTACCCAAAAAACCATGATAAATAGCATCAAATTCTTGTACTGTTGATTGTTGGCAGAAAATACCATTTACTTGGTTAAGAAAATCATAACCTGTTGTACCTTGAATCGGCCAGTTAATTGGTAATTCTTCTTGAGGTTCGAGAATTTTTTCTACAACCAGGTAAGCTTCCGGAGCCTGTTCTCGAAGTCGATTGAGGTATTGGGCTGGATCGTAAAGACCGTCGATATGGTCAATTCTTAGCCCGCTCACTATTTGCTCTTGAACCAATTTTAATATACAGGCATGAGTGGTGTTAAAAACTTTTTCATCTTCTACTTTGATGGAAATCAGATCGTTAACGGTAAAGAAGCGTCTGTAGTTTAGTTCTTCATTACCTACTTTCCAGTAGGCGAGGCGAAAAAATTGTTCAGAAAGTAAATTTTCTAAGTGGTTAAAACTTTCAGGGTTTCCTGGTTCTCCATTGAAGATACGAATATTTTCTTCAATAAATTCTCTGACATCAGAACTCTCATTCCAGAGTTCCCATAACATGCGTTTAATAATGATAATTTGGTCATAGCGTTCTCTTCCCTCTTCACCAGATGGGATGTATTTCAACATATAGAGAACACTGAGAAGTTTCATGAAATGGGGGTGGTCTCTACCCAATTTATCTCGTAAACGTCCCAAGTCGTAGGTGAAAACTTGAGAGTAAGATTCAATGCGGATAGGAAATTTCAGCGAGTAGTAGTTAATCGTTAAACCGTTTTCCTCATACTGGAGTTGCAGTTCACCACTTTCTAAACAATCACCACAAAATTTGCCTAAAAAAGGTGCTAATACTTTGCCTTGGTTTTCTGGGTAGTGATGGTACCAATCAATATCAAAGTAGTCTCGATACTGGGAGTCAGAACCATTTTCGAGAACATCTGCAAGCATGTGGTTTTGACTGTCAAATGCCATGTGATTGGGTACAATATCTTGCACCCAGCCGATGTTAAGTTGCTTAAGTTCTTCAATTAATTCTAAAAATCTTTCTTTTCCACCCAATTCTGGATTAATTTCATTGGGGTTGACTGTATCGTAGCCGTGAGTGCTTCCTTTTCTGGGGGTCAAAATTGGCGAGGCGTATAAATTAGAAATTCCCAGTTCTGCCAAATAGGGAGCGATCGCACGAGCTTGGGCAAAACCAAAACTAGGAGTGAACTGTATCCGGTATGTGGCTATGGGTATTTGCATGATAGGTCTTTAGTCATTGGTCATTGATTAGTTGTTGGTTGTTAGTGGTTAGTTGTTAGTGGTTAGTTGTTGGTAGTTGATTAGTCCAAACAACAAACACCAAACACCAAACAACAAATGCTATTGACTGTAAATAACAACACTTTCAGCATTCAGTACCAGTGTTGGCTGTGATTGTGTGGTAAGTGTCTCCGGTAGTTGAGAACCTGCACCACCCCAGGTGGGATCGGCGGAATCCAGCAGTTTTTTCCAGTTTCCGATCGGTATATTTGCTTTCATTTCCACAACTTCTTGACTAAAGTTGAGCCAGCACAATATTTGGCTATTTTCACACCACCGTTGCAGCTGTAAAACTTTCTCTGGTTCTACTACCGACGCTTCTAGGTTGTTGCGATCCAAATTAGCCAGCGCGGGAATTTCCCTTCGCAGTTGCAGTAATTTTTGGTAAAACAACCACAGCATTCGGTTTTTGCCCTCATGACGCTTTTCCCAATTCAGGCGCGATCGCTCCATTGTCTCTACTGCTTGCGGATCTGGTGCTTGTTGACCAGAAATCTCAAAAAATGCCGCAAATTCAGCTTTTCTGCCTTCTCGTACCCCTTTAATTAGGTCAGGGTCGCTATGACTGACAAAGTAGAGAAAAGGAGCAGTCTCGCCGTATTCCTCACCCATAAACAACAAGGGAACATATGGTGATAACAAAACAGCTGCCGCAGCTAATTTTAACCCGTCAAAGGAAATTAGGGAGCTCAGGCGATCGCCCAGCATTCGATTACCTACCTGGTCGTGATTTTGAGAACACACGACAAATTGATGTGAAGGACGGTCACTCGCATCGTTACCGTGATAGCGGCGGCGATGGGGGGAATAGTCCCAAGTGTAGACAAAGCTGTGTCGATAAGCTTTGGCGAGGTGTTCGAGTGTACCAAAATCTTTGTAGTATCCTTGTTGTTCCCCAGTCAGTACGGTATGCAAGGCATGGTGAAAATCATCACTCCATTGAGCGTCAATTCCGTAACCTCCCACTTGTGGAGGACGGATAATCCGGGGGTCATTCAGGTCGCTTTCAGCAATTAAGTAACGTTTGCGTCCTTGTTGTTGCGAAAGCTGGGCGACTGCTTCAGCCATTTCTGCCAAAATATGCTTAGCGCCAAAATCATAAATAGCGTGGACAGCATCCAGACGTAAACCGTCGATGTGGAAAGTTTCTAGCCAGTAGAGGGCGTTCTGGACAAAGTAATTGCGCACTCCATCACTGTAATGTCCGTCAAAATTAACAGCGCTACCCCAAAGGGTTTTGTAATGGTCGGTGAAATAAGTACCAAACCCCCACAGATAATTTCCTTCTGGACCGAGATGGTTATAAACAACGTCCAATATTACAGCCATACCTTGCTGGTGACAGGCGTTGACTAATCGCTTCAAACCATTCACGCCACCGTAGGAATTTTGCACTGCGTAGGGAAAAGTACCGTCATAACCCCAGTTGCGTTCTCCGGGAAACTGGGCAACAGGCATAATTTCAATAGTATTGATGCCTAATTCACGCAGTTCTGGTATACGGGTAATTACTGCTTCAAACGTGCCTGTTTTAGTAAAAGTTCCTACATGTAACTCGTAGATAACCATTTGTTCTAAAGGAATTCCCCGCCACTGCTCATCACTCCAGCTATAGCTGTTGTGGTCAATTACTTGAGAAGGTCCGTGAACTCCTTTTGGCTGAAAGTGGGAGGCGGGATCGGGTCGGTCAGTTTGACCCTCTAGTTGGTAAAAATAGAGAGTGTCTGGGTCAACGTTGCTAACGCTACCGTGCCAGTAACCCCTGTCATCCTTCTGGAGAGGGATAATTTTTTCTTCAGGAGCAACTAGTTTCACAGCAGCCTCTCCAACCAAAGGTGCCCAGAGAGTAAATTTACAAGTGCGATCGTTTGAATACTGAGAACCGATATGC
>JANZYY010000264.1 GCA_026419705.1 Fischerella sp. | reverse complement strand
GATTCTGGCAGAAGGCGATCGCATTCCCGCAGATGCGGTGCTTGTGTCTTGTACAAATCTCTCGGTGGATGAGTCTCTGTTAACAGGTGAGTCTTTGCCTGTGCGAAAAGTGGCAGTTAAGGCAGGATCTAGTTATGAACTCGCTCGTCCTGGTGGTGATAATCTGCCCTTTGTTTACTCCGGTACATTAGTAATTCAAGGCCAGGGAATTGCCCAAGTCCAAGCTATTGGTAGTAACACGGAAATCGGCAAGATCGGTAAAGCTTTGCAAAGATTAGAGCCAGAACAAACCGCACTGCAAAAAGAAATGGCGCGGTTGGTTAGCAATTTGGCGCTTGTGGGTTTATCTCTTTGTGCTGTAGTCATTATCGTCTATGGATTAACTAGGGGTGACTGGCTCAAAGGGTTTTTGGCTGGAATTACGTTAGCAATGGCGATTTTACCCAACGAGTTTCCTGTTGTTGTCACCATTTTTCTGGCTTTGGGGGCATGGCGAATCGCGCAAAAACAAGTTCTCACCCGTCGCGTACCTGCGGTGGAAACACTAGGTTCAGCTACAGTCTTGTGTGTTGACAAAACAGGTACACTCACCCTCAATCAGATGTCCGTACAGCAGTTATGTGTTTGGAATTCTGAATACAGGTACAGTACAGAACAGTCCTCAAATACCTACGATCTCAACCTTCACGAACGAGAACCACTACCGGAAAGCGTCCACGAACTGGTGGAGTTCAGCATTCTTGCCAGTCATCTACACCCTTTTGATCCGATGGAGAAAGCCTTTAAGCAATTGGGCGATCGCTATCTTGCTCAAACTGAACACCTGCACTATGACTGGAAACTGCTGCGGGAATATCCTCTATCACCCCAATTACTAGCCATGTCTCAAGTGTGGCAGACAAGCAATGGCGATAATTGTGTAATAGCAGCTAAAGGCGCACCAGAGGCGATCGCTGACCTTTGCCACTTTCACCCGTCACAGAAGCAAGTTTTAGCAGCTAAAGTCAGCCAAATGGCTAATGAGGGTTTGCGAATTCTTGGCGTTGCTAAAGCTTCTCAAGCAGATCCACCACCTTCCTCCGTTCCTCCCCATCCTTCCTTCAGTGCCAATTGTTTACCTGATGGGCAACATGACTTTGCATTTGAATTTCTGGGATTAGTAGGACTGGCCGATCCTGTACGTCCAACTGTCGCTGAGGCGATTCAGGAGTGTTACAGCGCCGGTATTAGAGTCATGATGATTACAGGTGATTACCCTGCTACAGCCCAAAATATTGCCCGACAGATAGGACTGATGCAGATGGGTGAAATTATGACAGGAGCAGAATTGGATCGTATTGATGATGCCGAGTTGCAAAGGCGCATCGAGGGCGTGAATATCTTTGCACGAGTAGTACCAGAACAGAAACTGCGTATAGTCAAAGCGCTGAAAGCAAATGGTGAAATTGTTGCTATGACGGGTGACGGCGTTAATGACGCACCAGCATTAAAAGCAGCACATATCGGCATTGCAATGGGTGGACGCGGTACAGATGTAGCGCGGGAGTCAGCAGCGTTAGTGTTACTGGATGATGATTTTTCGTCAATTGTGCAAGCAGTCAAATTGGGACGACGGATTTTTGACAATCTCAGAAAAGCGATGGCTTACTTACTTGCCATTCATGTACCTATTGCCGGGATGTCACTGTTTCCAGTGTTATTCAAACTACCATTAGTGCTGTTACCTGTCCACGTTGCCTTTTTGCACCTAATCATCGATCCTGCTTGTTCCGTAGTTTTGGAAGCAGAACCTGCAGAAGCTAATATCATGAACCGCCCACCTCGCAATCCCAAAGAGCCTGTATTTGGCAGAAAAAATTTGGGTTTAGCTATCTTTCAAGGTTTGGGAATCCTGGTCATTATTCTAGCAATCTTCGTCATCTCCCTCTATCGTGGACAAGGGGAATTGGATGCTCGTGCGTTGACTTTTACCACGCTGATTCTCGCTAACCTGGGATTGATAGTGAGCGATCGCTCTTTGACTCGCGTCAATATCGCCACACTCAAGTCACCAAATCCTGCTTTTTGGTGGGTTATGATTGGTGGAATGGTGTTTTTGTGGATGGTGCTATATATACCCTTTCTACGTCATCTGTTTGGGTTCTCGATTCTGCATCCAATAGATCTGGTAATTTGTTTAGTGGCTGGAGTACTCTGTATATTCTGGTTTGAACTACTCAAGATTATCTCCCGAAAAAACGGTTCGTCTTATCATTTTGGGAATGCTAGACGTTAGAATTTATACCTAAAATCCTCACGCAAATACACTAAGAAGAAAATTGGTATTTGCGTGAGATGGCTAACATCTTTAATTCGATGCTGAATTAGTCGTTTCAGATGCTTTCGTTGCTGGTGCAGCACCCATACGGATCTCCGAAGTGAACGAAGCCATACTAAAGCCACCGAAGCGTTTGAGAATGCCTACCCGCATCCGCAAATTAGGGCTAGCAAACCAGAGGCGTTCTTCAGACCACATTGTTTCATACTCTGTAATTAAAGTCAACGCCTGATCGTCACCCATTTTGTAGCTGCCAGCAACTGGCATTTTCTCGGCATAGCCCATTTCCCGCAGTAACTTGCCTTTAAACGGGTTATCTTCATCAGGCACTGGTACTAATACTGTAGAACCTTTGTGATCTTGTTCATCCCACTCCATCGTGCCGTTCCAAGTTACTCTTGCACCACAGGAAGCACGACAAGGGTCAATATTGTACTGTTGGCAGAGTTTGATCACCTCTGGATGATCCACCGCTAGCATCTCTATAATGAGATCTGATTTGCCGGATTCTGATTGCTTAAAAGCCAAGTGATGGCTAGTACGATGGGAAAACCACTTACCAGCACTTAACTGAAAAAACTCTTCAATATGCATGAATCAAATTACCTTACGTTAAAATCCTTTTAATCCCACTTCTTACAAGGTAGCAGAAGAGGATTGGGAGAGTGGAAGAAGTGTAGGATTGCAGGAATAGGGGAGTGGAAGAGTGGGGGAGTTGTTTCAACATTTCCCACTCCTACTTCTCCCCAACTCCCTCTATTCAAAAATTACCTGCTTGTTCAAGCCTTTTCAGAGAAATCCTTGCTGCTTCCGCAACATTTGTGTGGCTATCTTTTTCTAGGTATTTCAACGCCGAGATACTCTTGGGAGTGGGAAGATTACCTAAGGCCCTGCCAANCGTTGTCGCACTAACCAATCTTCTGATTGAGCAAAGCGTAAAATCCGATCTACTGCGTCGATGTCTTTAATTTCTCCGAGCGCTGCGATCGCTGCTTGTTGTATGACTATTTCCTCATTTTCTAAGGCTTGGTAAAGGATTTCACGAGCACGGGAGTCTTTAATATTACCTAGCGATACCGCTGCACTAAAGCGCACTAGCCAATCTGTATCTTCATAAAAAGCTCTTGACAGTGCTTCAAAGGCTCTGGCATCTCCTAAGTATCCTAGCGCACCAGCTGCGTCCGCACGAATGCCGTAATCTGGATCGGTTTCTAAAATTTTTACCAAAATTGGATAGCATTCAGCGGTTTGTTTTATCCCTAAGGCAAATATTGCCATTGACCGCAGTTGCATCGATTCGTCATTTAAAACCTTCTTAATTAATGGTACGGCGTCTTCTGCTGGTACATCCCGCAAACAAGCAAGAGCAATCATGCGATCGCGCAGGTTCGGACTTTCTAACTGAGTGGAAATTTTCTCTAAGCTTGGAACAGCCATCTGGTTTAATGCGCTTTTGTTACTTAACGTCTCTATAAGTATGATTGCGTAACTTTCCACGCATGAGGCTAATGCCAAAGTCAGAGTTATTAGAAATATAAAATTTAATACTTTTTAAATATAACTATTTTTTATTTTGAGACTGAGGGAAAACCTGCAAAAGTGTAACTCCGATCGTGCTTAGAATTCAGTGAAAATCTGATACTTGTGAACAAATATTACAAATAATCGGCAGTTTGCATAAAAATAAAGAACCTTTGACAAGTTACATATTGTACAAATTTTGGCTGCGAGCCGGTAAAAGCATGAAAAACTGTGGAACCGCCAAACATAGCAAACGGCCTAGGTCTGAGGAGTTCAAAAACACAACGCAGAAAACTTGCAAGGATGAAAGTAATGCTACTTTCCCTTTGATTTTTACTTATTTGCTTTCAGTTGTCTTAAATATAACACAAGTTATTACCATTTTTGCAACTGGAATACTCAGCATATTCACGCAAATAAAATTTGGCTCGTCTAGGAGCATAAAAAAGTGTGCAACTATTGCCGCGCTGGTGATAGCTACTATCCTGGCAGGACATACTGTTTCGGCACAGGTAACACCTCCGCAGCTGCCTCCACTGAGTAAAATCAAAGTTCCAGAACCTGACAATATAGGGGAATTTATTCGGGACAAAACAGCTGCGATCGCTCTGGGAAAATCTCTGTTCTGGGACATGCAACTAGGTACGGATAGCATTCAGTCGTGTGCTAGTTGTCACTTCCATGCGGGAGCAGACAACAGATCCAAAAACCAACTCGATCCGGGACGACTGCGTGTAAATCCGAACAAAGTTGCGAATCCGGATACAATATTCAACACGGGAGGAGGTCCAAACTACCAGCTCAACGTCGCAGATTTTCCATTCCACAAGTTGTCAGACCCAAACAACCGTTCTTCAGCGGTACTGTCCGACAGCAACGACGTCGCCGGCTCTCAGGGAGTATTCAGATCAAGGTTCGTTGATGTCGTTCCTGGTAGTGGCAAAGACAACGTTACTCCACTCAAGGATGATATTTTCAACGTGCAAGGCACAAACGTCCGCCAAGTAACACCTCGTCACTCACCCAGCACTATTAACTCAGTATTTAATTTCCGTAACTTCTGGGACGGAAGAGCGCAACCCATTTTTAATGGAGTGAACGGGCTGGGGTTAAAAGACCCAAATGCCTATGTTTTAAAGGCTACTAGGCCTCGGTTCCTTGAAGATGTGAAAGTTAGTATCAATAATTCTTCTTTGGCTTCCCAAGCCGTTGAACCACCACTTAGTGCTTTGGAAGCAGCAGCTGAAGACCTTCCCATTGCGCCCTTCCGAGTAGAAGCATCCGAAACCAGTAACACAACTACCGTGAGTGATGCTAACAGCGGTCAACAATTAGCAGTGCTCAATGACAAAGGTGATACCGTCAGTGGTAGCAATGACTTATCGCCCTCACAAGAGCAAATATCCCCAACAACTAATCAGCCGTTTAAACGGATTGGTAGAAAGTTGGGTAAAAAGCTACTTGCTCTCAGACCACTTGGCAAACAACAGGTAGCAAGAGATGACAGCGTTCTTGGTGTTTACAGTCGCTACCCTCGACCTGGTCTGAACCGCAGTTACGCAGCCTTAATCAGAGAAGCCTTTCAATCACAGTGGTGGAAATCTAATCTCATCATCAGCATCAATCCGGAAACTGGAGAGCGTAGATTCATCCGTAAGCCGAAGAAGAATTTGTCTACCAACGAATACACTTTGATGGAATATAATTTCTCGCTGTTCTTCGGGTTGGCTGTGCAAGCGTACGAATCTACTTTGGTTTCCGACCAGACACCATTTGACAAGTTTCTAGCCGGGGACACCAACGCTTTAACACAATCGCAACAGCAGGGATGGCGAATTTTCCAAACCAAAGGTGGATGCTTCGGCTGTCATAGTGGCTCAGAGTTGACCACTGCTTCTGTAAGCAGCGTGACTAGCCAAGGACGCATTCGACGCGCGCCAGCATTTGCTGGAGGACGAGTTGAAGATGCTGGTTTCTTTAATATCGGTGTTAGACCTCGCGAAGACGACCCTGGCGTAGGTGGTAATGACTCGTTAGGGAATCCACTTTCAGAGTCACGGCTAGCTCTTCAAGGTAAATTTAAGCAGTTGCTCGGTGAAGAACCACCCGTTATTCCCAATGGCGAACAAGACTTGACGGTAGATGGAGCTTTCAAGACACCAGGACTTCGCAACATCGAACTTACTGCTCCTTATTTCCACAATGGCGGGCAATTAACCCTAGAACAAGTGGTTGATTTCTACAATCGCGGTGGTGACTTTGGTCAAAATTTACCACCACTTAACCTGACTGAAGAAGAGAAACAGGCGCTAGTAGACTTTCTCAAAGGTTTGACTGATGAGCGGGTTCGCTATCAAAAAGCACCCTTCGACCATCCGCAGTTGTTTATTCCTAACGGTCATCCTGGCGATCAAAATTCTGTCACTATTGACCCCAATGTCAAATCTGAAGACGGAACGACACAAGCTACGGATCAGTTATTAGAACTACCAGCTGTTGGTCGTAGCGGCCGTAAACTTCCTCCCAACTTCCTGACAAGTTCATAAACTATATCAGGGGAAATAACAAAGACTAATTCATTCGGTAATTTACTCAAAGCCTGGTTTTCCAGGCTTTTTTTTACATACTCAAAAAAATGTTATTCCCTATTTTCTTCGATTTTCCTGGAGTTTGAGCAAAATTTCGGCGTGTATTTCCCGGGTAATTGGGTAAAAATACGCCAAAATCAAGCCACAAATTAGAGCGATCGCTGGTAGAGGACCGATAGAAACGCGAATTACTTCTAATACTGAATCTGGTTGAATGGGCATGGGAGTCTCTGGTGTAGGTTTAATATATCCCGCTGCGCCCAGCCTTTGCAAAACGAAGCTAACCGCCAATCCCAAACAGATTTTTTGCAAAAAAACCATGAAACTATAAAAAATGCCTTCCCGTCGCTGTCCGGTTTTTAATTCATCCAGTTCAATCACATCAGGTAGCATTGACCAAGGCACCAGATAAGCTGTGGAGACTCCAAAACCAGCCAAGACTGCTAAACAATACATGAATACAACTTGATTTGGCTTTAAGAAAAACAATCCAGCTTGGGCAATAATCCATAAAGTCACTCCCATATAGTAAACGGCTTGTTTGCCAACACGCTGACTGATGGCGCTCCACACAAACAACATTGCCATAGCGGTTCCCTGTACTG
>JANZYY010000263.1 GCA_026419705.1 Fischerella sp. | reverse complement strand
CTATGGTATCGGGACCGATCGCGATCGCGCTGACTGCTTGGATCTTGCGAGACGAGACACCGCTAAAAAAACTCGATCCGGCAGAAATTACTCAAGGCCCGTTAGCACTCAAAGTACTATTTATCTTCAGCTGTATAGGAATTTGGGTAGGACTTTCTAGTTCCGTACGAGAAATTGTCAAAGAAGCAGCTATTTATGCGCGAGAAAGACTCATCAACTTAGGCTTATTTCCTTATTTGGGTTCCAAAGTTCTGATTCGTTCTGGTTTTGTTTTGCTGCAAACACTGTTAATTGTTGCAGCGATCTTAGTGGGTTTCAAATCACCAGAATCTAATCTCATGCCTTGGTTTTTGGGTTTAGGTATTACTACCTTTTTAACCCTACTAGCCAGTGTCAGCCTCAGTTTAATGATTTCTGCTTTTGTTAAGAATGAAAACGAAGCAAATAGTATTCTTCCCTTGATTATGATTCCTCAAATCATTCTCTCAGGGGTGCTGTTTGAATTGACAGGATTAGCAGCTAAACTCGGTTGGCTAACAATTAGTAGATGGTCGATTGGTGCTTATGGAGTCTTAGTTGATGTTAATGCAATGGTTCCAAACAGTACTCCGGGTGTACCATCTTTAGATAATATTTTTGCAGCGTCTTCTGTTTACGATCCTACTTGGAAGAATTTGGGTTTAAATTGGGGAATTTTGGCTGTGCATACGTTGGTTTATTTAGCTGTGGCGCTGTTGTTGCAAAAGCGGAAAGATATTGTGTGAGAGATGATTATTAAAAATATCACGTAAAGGCGTAAAGTTATTTTTGATATCTTCGCATATTGGTGTGAATTGAATCGCTATATATCTCTTAAGATGGATATAAAAGACATTATAAACGCACTCAATACAGGTAAAGTTATTAAATCTAGACACAGCATAAGTGAAGCTCTTGCCGACCCTCTCAACATTGAAGAAATATACTTTTCAGTAGAGCAAGGTGGCGAAATTATCGAAGATTACCCAGATGCATATCCTTTACCTGCTTGTCTAAGGGATGGAACTCAACAGGTGAACCTATTCATAGTGTTTGGGCATACAATCAAGCTAACCAAACAGTAAAATTAATCACTGTCTACCGTCCCGATCCCAACCGTTGGATTGATTCAAGGATAAGAAAATGACACTGAAAAAATTAGCAGATTGGGCGCAGTTGCAAATCAATAATACTGCACAGCCGGAAGTTAGGCCAGACATTGGCGTGACTGTTTTACAGTTAATTGATGAACTCGAACAGCTACAAAGTCGCGTTAAAGAATTAGAGGCGAAACAATCAACATTAGCTTAGACTTAAAACTTCTTCACCAAAGATTTCGATATGACAATGAATAGCAGATTTAATTGTTTCACGAGTTGACAAAGTAATCACTCTACACAAGACGGCCGTAGCGTGCTACAAAATTCTGACCTGGATTTGCTTGATTATACAACCAAGCCCACATCTGATCGCCTAAGGAAAAATGCCACCACTCGCGAGGGTTGCGTTTAAATCCGGCTTTTTCCATCACATCACACAATAACAAGCGATTCGCATGATACTGCTGTGCTTCTGGACTATCACCACTAGCATAGTAATCGGGGAGCGATCGCTCTGATAATTCATCAATTGGCGAACCCATATCCACAACTTCCCCTGTCTCATCCACCAAAGTTACATCCACAGCCGCACCTGTACTGTGAGGCGGTGGTGTTTTTTCATCCAAACTGGGTTCAGCCCAAATTTTATAAACTTCCCGCCAAATCTCTTGACGCTGGGTTGCAGATAACTCAGCTTCAACAAGTCCCTTCTCACGCACAGCCTGGGCGAAAGTATAGTCTACCATAAACTGTTGCACAGCTACTGGACGATAAGCGTCAAAAATTTGAATGCGCCAGTCAGGACGTAGCAATTGCAGATGATTTTGTGCTGCTATCAAACTATCAACCAGACTTTGGCGGAGAAAATAAGGGGAATATTCGCCATAAGGTGCACCTAATTTTTCATATGGATGGGGAGACTCCACCGCAAACATTTCTAGGGGAATTGCTACGAGAGGTTCGCCACACTCTTGAATCGGAACTTGATGATACGGTCTCATTAGTATTTCTATAAATAGATAAATCGTTGCTGTGCATTTCGTGTGTGATAACCTTAAAGGCGGCGCGATCGCCAAAGTCAGTTTACCAGAAGATGTCAACTTTGGTTTTACGCTCCACTCTGAATACTTACAAAGTTTAAGTTTCCAGCCACCACCCTATCAAGTTAACCGCATTTTGAGTGCAGTGCGGTTCATCAAGGTAAATTCAAGATTATTTGCAAAATTCAGACTAAACGCTTTCGCCAGTAAACGCCATACTTGCAACCGCCGAGTTCACCATCAAATATATCAATTAACTCAAAACTTTGCCTGTTCGATGATACAGTTTCACCTACCCGACGCATAACCACCATTCCATAACTGATTGTGCTTTTTTCTCCATCCGGATTTTCAATAAATAGCATAGTGTCCTGCGGACAGGTAAAGTATATCTCGATTTTCGCCTGTTTATTCCAAGCAGCATGTATGCATTGCGACTCATTTTTTTTGGTTAGTGGTTAGTAGTTAGTAGTACCTTTAAAATAAAGTTTTCTTTGTGTCTTGGTGTCTTTGTGGTTCAAGAAGTAAATTTTATTAACCACCAAGATACCAAGTCGGAGCGTGAAAAATCTGGAAAGTTGGACTGGTTATGCTACCGATCGATTAATATTGCTAGAACGAAATAGGATTTCCTTGTGTTTCAGTTCGCCTAAAAATTTAATCGCCACACCTTCTAGTTGTCTAAATTTAATCGGTTGAATGAATTTATCCATAGGGTTGAAATCAACCACATATTCACCGATTTGATTACCAACTGGTTCTAAATGTTTGCAATGTCTGTCTTTTACTGTCCGCTTGTCCGGCAGTTCTTGGTGCTGAATTTGCGGCAAGTTTTGCAACATCCAAAGTACATCACTATTTTCTTGAATCTTCGGGCTTTTGTCTTTGTCAGTTACACTTCCGGCAATAGTATCCCGATCAAAAGAAATCATTCCTGTTAAGTTAAATAACTTACTTTCTTGGATAAAGTACTGAGTTTGTTTTCTCGTAGGTAGTACCCCCAAACCTAATCTATCCAGCGAATGTGCTATAAAAGCCAGAGGTTGAGGAACAGCACTTTCAGTATCACTAATATCAGGTGCAAGCAGTAAAGATGGTTGACCCTTAATATTGCATTTTTCTTTGGGAATCCTGCTAAGATTGTCTTTGATTTGTTGTAATTGACTTTTACGAATTTTTTCGGGAATTTTTTCTAAAATAGTTTCCCAATCGTTACTGATAAACTCCAGGAGAGTAATATATTTACACCCTAAGCTGTGACCAACCCAATAATATTTTTTCCGATCTTGATAGATGTCATATTGGTAATTTAATTTTTTAGCAATTTGAGCAATATCTTCTGCTAGTACACCTTGTTCTCTCAATAAACTAATTGCGATCGGCCAATGACGAAAAGTAAACCTGAATGGTAAAGCAATGATTGTATAACCTTCCTCAAAAATCTTTCTTAAAAAATATCGATAAAATATCGTCGGGAAAGTACCGAAAAAAGCACCTCCTATAAATTGCACTACGCCTTTGGGATTGGGATGAATTGCAACCCAACTATGGGAAACTGGGTGAAAATTAAATTCTGCACTCATATATGTGCTCCCTTGCAGTAGAAAAATAGCGAAGTTCGGAAATCACCACCTATGCTGGCAATTTCAGTTGCACGGATATCACCTCTGTTTCAACAACAGGGGGCTAAGGTTTATCTGATTTTGTTGAACTATTGGGAGCTACAAAGTATAGTGATTCTATTTCGGATTATGCCCAGATCTTTTTTGCATCAATAGGAATCTAGACTTTTGTTTGTAGAGCTATAGTTTTGTATATATATGACTATGGAAAATCCTGTGAGTTACTTTCAGATACTCACAGGGTAATTCTAAGTGAGGGTGTTATTGCAAAGTAACACAACTCGGGTATATGGTATATATTTTGACAGAAAATTTAACAGTATCTTCCAGAGTCAATGGTTGGTGGTTAGTGGTTAGTGGTTGGTAGTTAGTTGTCTCCCCATCACCCCCAGAACCCCATCTCCTCATCTCCCACTCTTTACTCTTCCACATCTGGTACTGGATCGTAACCACCTGGATGAAAAGGATGACAGCGTAAGATGCGCCGAATTGCCAACCAAGAACCACGCCACGGTCCAAATCTCTCTATTGCTTGGATAGCATACACAGAACAGGTTGGTTGAAAGCGACAGGTAGGGAGGAATAATGGTGAAATAAACATTCGGTAGAAGCGAATTGCCGAGATCAATAATAGTTTCAACACAGTCACGTTTTTCTAATAAATTGGTATCTAAGGTCTAAATTTCTGATATAAATCTTTGCTGTTACTAAGTTTGTTTCCCAGTTTAGAATCAATTTCTCCTCTCGAGTTGCAAATTGCCTGTGTTGCAGCTTGGCTTTTTCTGATTATCCTGAGTGCATGGGGAGTAAATCGCTTTGCCAAAGCAGATCCAGAAATAGTGCGGAAGATAGTGCACATCGGTACTGGCAATGTAATTTTGTTAGCTTGGTGGCTGCATATTCCTGCAATAGTAGGTATCTCGGCCTCAATTCTAGCAAGTACTATTACCTTATTGTCTTATCGCTTTCCCATTCTCCCTGGTATCAATAGCGTAGGACGGCGAAGTTTTGGAACATTCTTCTATTCGGTGAGTATTGGTATTTTAGTTGCCTGGTTTTGGCATCTACAACAACCATATTACGCTGCCCTTGGGATTTTAGTAATGACATGGGGAGATGGACTAGCCGCATTAATTGGACAACGATTTGGCAAGCATAAGTATAAACTTTTTGGAGGGCAGAAAAGCTGGGAAGGCTCTTCAACGATGGCTGTTGTCAGCTATTTCATCTGTAGTCTAATTTTACTGAGCGTACAAGGTAATTCTTGGCAGACTTGGATTATATCCTTGGTAGTAGCTGTAGTTGCAACTGGTTTAGAAACTGTTTCATTTATGGGTGTTGACAATTTGACAGTTCCTATAGGTAGTGCAGCCCTGGCTTTTTTGTTAGGTCAGTTTTTTAGTAGTTAGTAGATAGTAGATAGTAGTTAGTAGTTAGTGGTTAGTTGTTGGTTGTTAGTTTTTTACCACTATCCACTATTCACTATCTACTAACAGTCACCACAATAAATACATCCATTTACTATCTGTGATAGTGGTATCTGCGGTAGTAGAAATTAGTTTGCGGGAAGTCTACGCCGTGACGGTATACTCTCCGGTAATTCGGATGATAGTAACGGTAATGGGGATAGTAAACCCTTTGATAATGGGGTCTATCGTAATGCCGTCTGTAATAACGCTGCCTGTAATGGGGATATCGTCTATGGTAGCGCCTTCTACAGTCATGCCTTCTGTGTTGAGTGATTTTGTAATTTTGGCTGGGTGTTGTTTGTTTTAATTTTGCTGTGCTAGCTTCTTCAGGTGAAACTATGGATGTCTGAATAGATGAAGAGATATGGGCTTTATCTTTCACAGATGCTGTTGCTATCTCTAATCCCAAGCTAATAGGCAATACTAAAGCACTGAGTAAAAACTTCCAAAACATGATTGCGTGCTCCTAATTTCTCTTTCTTTAGCTCAACACTCCCTATCTCTCACTTAAAAGGTTGGGAGGTTTATTTTTATGCTTGGTGGTTCACGCAGTTTTGCTCTAATGCCAGAGAATGGTTAGTTTGAGATTCCGCTTGTTTCAAGAAGTAGGTTTGAGAGATGGAAAAATAACTAACACGAAATCTATCCGGGGGAAAGTTATTTGTGAACTTAAGTCTCAAAAAATTGTAATTTTTTGTTAAAATTTTACAAAAAGATACATAAATTGAGTATATACTCTTGAGACTTTACAGCATGGCTTTTATACCCCTATCTCAACCACTACTACGTGAGAAACAAGAAGAGTTAGATATTCAAGATTTACAGGGTCTATTAAGGCTTGATTGGAAAATTGGTCAATTCAAATTATGGTCAGGGTTTTATACGCGAATAGATCAAGTATTCATAATTTGGGGTTTTATTTGTGCTGTTATTTTTCTGACAGCCCAATTTTTGCCAATTAGCTGGTACACGCAAGCAATTTTTTGGTCAGTTCTTACCCTCGTCGGTACGATAAGTATGGTAATTTTTACATGGTTTTGGGTAAGTGTAGAAAGGCTGCGTTGGCTATTGTATAGCTGGATAATTTTAATGTTAGGAGCTGTTGCTCTGACTGACATGGGCATATTTTATGGTTGGGGTGCAGTTTTGATACACCTGTGTCCTTTGTGGTTGACAGTCAGCGCTGTTGGTTACTTATTTACGGCTTTGGGAGTGCGATCGCGTACCTTTTTACTTGTCGCTGTCATTCACTTTGCTACTATTGCTGCTTTACCTTACTGTCATGGTTGGCAATTTCTTGCTACTGGTATTGTAATGGCGGTAAGTTTACTGGTGTTAGCTGAGTGGCAATGGGATATGCGTCAGTCAATTGATTTCGATGTGTTAACACCAGAGCAAAAATTGTTTAATCAACAACAACAAAAGCTTCGTTTGAAGAAAAAAAAAGTAGTTTAAATTTTTCTGTACATCAGACTACAATTCCTGATTTTTATTTGAAAATAAAAATGCGTAGGGTCAGTGCATATGCAAAAAGCATGTGCGCTAAACTATCGGCGCAGGAGTTGTGCTGTTTGTCCTGCTAATCGCTTCCCGAAGGAGAACGGCGTCAGGGCAGTGACCGATAGCTGATCGCAAACTAAAAAATTAAAAAATAAATAGCCAACATACCTCGTTGAGCAGCAAGGGTGTAGGAGTTGAGTAGTAGTGGTGTAGGGTTTTTGCCGTTTCCCCTGCTTAACGGTCACCAGAGGGATGCTAAAACAACCATCAGAACAGTCTGAGG
>JANZYY010000262.1 GCA_026419705.1 Fischerella sp. | reverse complement strand
GAGTTGAACCATTGGAACTATTGTTTGATGACTGACTAACTGGCGCAACAGTAGGGGAAGGTATAGATTGATTGCGAGAGTACAAACCACGATTGTATTCAGAAACTAGTTGAGAAGTCTGGACTCGTTGCTGTTCACTCACCATTAAGTTACCCATCTCAATTAAGTGAGACAAGCTAAAATCAGGTTTTCTAAATTGTGGTGGTCCTTCTATACTGTTCACTACTCGCAAGGATACACGTTCGATACCAACTTCATGGATAAAGTGGCGGATTTGTTCGTCATAAATGCGCGATCGCAACGCACTAAAAAAGTCAATTGACTGATTTGGGAATGTATCAACTAATTGTTCTACTTCTCTTTTTGAAAGTCCATCTTCACTAAAAATCCCATTCACAATCCCGACCTTATCATCTCGGTCTGGTTCCCAATAAAATTTTTCCATCCGACCATCGCGAATTAATGGTGCATACAAAGTAGAAAAATCGTTTCCTGTAACGATAATTGGTACGCGATGTAAAGGTGTTGCATCATAACTACCAGGAAGTTGGACATTGGTCGGGTTATCGGCAATATTCATCAGTGTGGCATTTACCAACTGTGTATTCACTGTGTATTGCGTACCTTCATCAAAGCGTCCCGCACCCGCATCTAAATCGTTAATCATCATCACACACATTTTGCCGCGTACCTTGATTAATTCTGCAGTTTCTCGATAGCGCAGGCGAATTAGACGCGCTGGGTCTCCAGCATCTGGACTTTCCAACTCTCCACCGGAAATGTGAGTCACTTCCACACCCATTCTCTCAAAGACCAACTCACATTGAAAGGATTTGCCTTCGCCTTTACGTCCATGAATACCTAAAATCAAAGGTACTCGCACACCAGGAAGGTCGAGGTAATTCTTGGTAATGAAAACAGCAACTTTGTCAAGAAAGCGGGGAGAAATGTAATAAGCCATAATGATTTGAGATTTTGAACGAGATTTTGCAAGGTGTGTTAGCAAAAACTTAACGTCAAATTTTCAAGCATCGTTAGGAGGAAACCAATTTTTCCAAGCTTGCCAATTTTGCACAATTTCCGCAAACTTTGTGTAACCTGCTGTTCTGGGATGAGCACCATCATAAGTTCTTACCTCATCCATCCAGATAGTTGAATTTGCTAAGATGCGAAAAACATCTAGATAAGGCACATCCAATCTCTTGCAAATTAATGCAAACTGTTGATTTAAATGGGCAATTCTCTGATTTTGTTCGTTATCTGCAATCGGTAGAGGACTGACCATTAAAATCGGATACAACTGCTTTGCTTCAGTTAAAATTTGGCGTGTATTTAAAATTGAATTTACAAGTGAAACACGAGGTTTACCATTTTCTATGGTTGTGTCGTTCACTCCAAAAGAAAATACAACCCTGCCATCGTCTTCTTTAGGGAGACGATAAGAAACTTCCTGGAGCCAACGATTTTTTAAGTCAGTACTTGTTTCTCGCCTCACTCCTAAATTATAGTAGGTGATTTCATAGCCTTTTTTATTAGCATCAACGCATATTCTTCCTGTCCATCCCAGACACTCTGGATCGCCAGTTCCGTTAACAAAGGAATCGCCCACAAAGCAAATTATCACTTGCGGTATATGTTTTGAATTCACTTAAATTTTGCTCAGATTTACTTACTATGCTTATGCACGTATAGGTTGCATGTTGTTTCGAAAATACTATCATTTACCTTTAGTTCTTTGTTTTTAGTCACTACAAATGACAGATGACAGTCGAATTTGGTTTACGTTCTTACATTTTACTAAATTCTTTTAATATTTAGAAAACATAAAAATTCATAAATAAGAGAGGTAGAATTATCTACCTCTCCTGTTGGGGGAATAAATCAATTAATTAAAGCTTAGCAGCTTTAGAATCTGCCGGGTTTGTGAACGATAAAGCTGAGAATTTGGCATTGCTTGATGTTATCAAAGCCGACAACGCGGATGAAGCAGTTACCATATTGTGAACGGCAAGCTTGCACTTCGCTTAGCACTTCTTGAGTGGTTCTAGCGCTGAACAAAGGTAATTTCCACATTGTCCAGTAGCGTTCGGTAGGCTCAGAGGATTCGTTAAACTCAATAGCCGGGATATAACCTTGATTGAGAATGTACTGGATCTGCTTGCTGATTTGAGCATCAGTGAGGGGAGGTAGGTAGGAAAGGGTTTCGTAACGACGCTCTTTTGGTAGAGTTTGCATAGTTTCTGAGTTGCAATTTTTGAACTAAATTACTGGACAAAATTGTTGGTAGTTGATTGTTGGTAGTTGGTGGTTGTTCCAAACAACAAATCACAAATAACAACCAACAAACAACGATCGCTAACCATCATTGGATGAATTATCCAAATTAGGATCTGAAATTGCTTGCTGTTCTGCTTCGGAGGTGGGGTTTGATGGATTTAACTGCGTAATTCGCTCAAGGTGCTGGCGACGGTGTCGCATATTGGCTTGTTGAATACCAGTGCGAACCATTTCCGGTAAGAATTCGGTCACTTCCTCCGCAATGTGTTCTCTGACTGTCATGATCCGCAGTGCTAAATCCGGCTTTTCTCGGAAAAGTTCTTCAATATAAGCTTCTCCATCCTGAATTTTGTCCGTTGCAGAAAATCGATGCAGCCAAAGTGCCAAGGGAGGATTGGTTTCGCTGAGTTGAGCCAATACCGTTCTCACTGCCTGATAAGTCAGGTAGCTTTGCAGCGTCTTGGCTGTGTCCTTCGCAATTTGTTTAATATTCATGCTTGACCCCAGCCCCCTAATAAGTCAAAAGTCAAAAGTCAAAAGTAAGAAGAATTTTCTTTTACCTTTTAACTTTTAACTTTTTACTTGACATCAGACTGTATCCACTGCCTCGAACTCGAACTTGATTTCCTTCCACAATTCGCAAGCAGCAGCCAATTCAGGAGACCACTTGGCAGCTTCACGAATAACGTCGTTACCTTCACGAGCCAAGCTGCGACCTTCGTTACGAGCTTGGATACAAGCTTCCAAAGCCACGCGGTTTGCGGTAGCGCCAGGAGCGTTACCCCAGGGGTGTCCGAGGGTACCACCACCAAATTGCAGCACGGAGTCATCACCAAAGATTTCTACCAGTGCAGGCATATGCCATACGTGAATACCACCAGAAGCAACTGCCATGACACCAGGCATAGAAGCCCAATCTTGAGTGAAGTAAGTACCGCGAGACTTGTCTTGCTCAATGTAGTTTTCGCGCAGCAGGTCAACGAAGCCCATTGTAATACTGCGCTCACCCTCCAGCTTACCGACCACCGTACCAGTGTGAATATGATCCCCACCAGACATCCGCAAGCACTTAGCCAAAACCCGGAAGTGAATACCGTGGTTCTTTTGACGGTCGATCACGGCGTGCATCGCCCGGTGAATGTGAAGCAATAAACCGTTGTCACGGCACCACTTAGCCAAAGTAGTGTTAGCGGTAAAACCTGCGGTTAGGTAGTCGTGCATGATGATGGGCATCTTAAGTTCTTTCGCGAACTCTGCCCGCTTGAGCATTTCTTCGCAGGTGGGGGCGGTAACGTTCAGGTAGTGACCTTTGATCTCACCAGTTTCAGCTTGGGCTTTGTGGATAGCTTCAGCAACGAACAAGAAGCGATCGCGCCAACGCATGAAGGGCTGGGAGTTAATATTTTCGTCGTCTTTGGTGAAGTCCAAACCACCACGCAAGCACTCGTATACAGCACGCCCGTAGTTTTTCGCAGACAGACCCAACTTAGGCTTGATGGTACAACCCAACAAAGGACGACCGTATTTGTTTAATTTGTCACGCTCAACTTGGATGCCGTGAGGAGGTCCTTGGAAAGTCTTCAGGTAAGCTACTGGAATCCGCAGGTCTTCCAAACGCAGTGCCCGCAGGGCTTTGAAACCAAATACGTTACCTACAATTGAGGTCAACATGTTGGTTACAGAGCCTTCTTCAAACAGATCCAGAGGATAGGCAACGTAACAAATGTACTGATTGTCTTCGCCGGGAACTGGTTCAATATCATAGCAACGACCTTTGTAGCGATCCAGGTCGGTCAGCAAGTCCGTCCACACAGTTGTCCAAGTACCAGTGGAAGACTCAGCCGCCACAGCAGCACCGGCTTCTTCCGGTGGAACTCCAGGCTGGGGCGTAACACGGAATGCCGCTAATATATCTGTATCTTTTGGTGTGTAATCAGGGGTGTAATAAGTCAGTCTGTAATCTTTAACCCCGGCTTGATACCCTGCTTTTGTCTGAGTCTTCGTTTGAGCGTAAGACATACAATTCCCTTCCAAGAAGTCACTCTTTCTATTTACAAACTACGCTGCGTGCAACTTCCTCTAACCTCGCCTGCTTCCCCGATCGATGAAATAAAGATCGGAACATCTTTATGGTTTGGGACTTTCCTCAACAGAGGTTAGTGGTTTTTTTGACCTAGGAGAGGTGGAAACCCCGCTCAGTTCGTGCTGGAGCTTCACAACTCGGAACTATAGGGTAATTTCCTCACCAGTGTACTTGCATCGTAGGCACGCACTATTGTACGCTTCTACTTTCCCTTTTCCCAGGAATAAAACTTCATTTTTTATCTGTTGCTTGCACTCCACTAAAGTTTTTTACACCATCAAACCTCTCTAGAGGCAAAACGGTTGTTGTTAATTTCTCCAGCATCCCCTGTTTTTCCCTATTGATGGAGAAAATATCAAGATTGTCTTTGATTACAGGGATAGTCGGAGGTGGGCTAGCAAGTTTTTCGCTTTTTCACCCCCTGTATCTCTCCCATTCACAGGGTAGAGACAGGAGAAATTTTGATAGACCTACATTTAGGGGAGTGGTAAGCGAAAGACTAATTGCACTCCACGTAATTTGTAACTTGTTTCACAATATATCAAGAATGCAATAAGTTATTCTTTGGATCTTTTTAACTTTTATATTTAAATTTTTTATTACATAAACTTTTCAACATTTTGTTAAGAATACTTTACAAAATGTCATTAATAGTTATATAGGACTGTCTCAAAGGCAAACCAGACAAAGCTACAACGCTGATTTTATGTATGATGCTGGCATTTTTTTGTTAATCGCGAACGTCAAGAAGCTGGGAAAAGGAGTTAAAAGCTAACGGTTAAGGTTACTCCTGTCAAAGTGTGAGTCTTGGAAATGGATTTTTCTTGGTGTCTTAGTGTCTATGTGGTGAAAAAAAAAAGAATGATTGAAACACCAAGACACTAAGCTTGCCCAAGGGGCGCAGCGAAGGGACACAAAGAGGAAAGTAGTCTTCTCTACCAAGATAGCTTTTCAACCACTAACCACTAACCACTAACGACACAAAGTGGTTCGTTTTATCCACCTTGACAAGGCTACGGTTAAGGTCAAGTTTTCTTCCTTTTCCCTTTCTTTGCCCCTTCTTTGTTTAAAAACCACGCTGTAGGGGAACACTGAAATTAACCTCAAGCATTTTGAGGCTGAGTTGATCGAAACTGTCTCCCAAGGAAATACAACCGTGGTATTGTTTTGCAAGCGTACTAGATCGATCGGTTCTACCTTGCTGGGATTGATAGCTTTGCCTAGTTTAGATACACTAGCGCTAGCAATCCCGGCGACAACACCAGAAAGTCACAGCAATACTCCAACACCAAAGATTCTCAATGTTAATCCATCTGAATTAACTCCTGCTTACCCAGCTACCTCACCACCACGACGGGTAGACCCCCTACCAGACGATCGCAATTTACAAGAACACCTGCAAGAAACCGATTATCGCGTCAGTGCTTTGCAGGCTGAATACACGGGTAATCTCTGGGTAGCTTCTTGGCGGGGATTGTCGCGGATCGACCCCCACACTGGCAAAATACTAACTCGTGTGAGTTTACCGAATGTTGTCATTGGTGCTTTAACCCAAGACAAAGTCGGACGTTTGTGGGTGGGAACCTATGAAGGATTAAAGCGAGTAGATCCCCGTAGTAATGAAATTACAGCGCAAAATTTATTTTTGCCTTCCAAGCGAGTGTTATCTTTGTTAGTTGACAAACGGGGTTACTTATGGGCAGGAACCGATAGTGGTTTAGCCTTGATTAGTCCCGATCGGGGCTTGATTATGACCACAGTCAAAAATCTTCCCGGTGTTAGTGCTAACGCTCTCAGTTTAGATGCTGAAGGTCAACTTTGGGTGGGAACTCTGGATGGACTGGTGCGAGTTAATACCGCTAGTGCTTTGATTATGAAGCGGATCGATAATTTGCCAGGTACAACTGTACAAGCTTTAGCTATTAGCCCAGAGGGGTTAATTTGGGCAGGAATGCCGAACAATCTCCTTGTGATTAACCCAAAAACCGGTGCTGTACTTCGCTCCGTGACTCGCTTACGTGGACGTAACGTGACCGCAATCCGTTTTGCTAAAGATGGTAGCGTCTGGGTCGGTACTGGTAATGGTTTGCTACGATTGAATCCAAGTACAGGTGCTGTGCTAGACGAAGTTCCTGGTCTTCCCTCCAGTCGCGTGCTTTCCCTTGCGCCTGATGTTGGCAATAAATTGTGGATTGGCACCACTGAAGGTCTTGCTTGGTTAATGCCAAAAATGGCAAGTGCAAAACCCCATCTCGCTTTTACTCGCGCTGTAAAGTAGGGATTGGTTAGTGGTTAGTGGATAGTAGTTCAAAACTAACCAATAACTACTAACCACTAACTACTAGCCACTAACTCTAAAAATCCAAAATGCCAGTCACGACCCAGCAATTAATTCAATGGAAACAACAGGGACGCGCAATTGTGGCGTTGACGGCTTGGGATTATGCGATCGCCCAACTCCTCGATGCAGCTGGTGTGGATCTCATCTTGGTGGGTGATTCTATGGCAGTGGTGTTAGGGTACGAAACAACACTACCAATCACCCTAGAAGAAATGCTGTACCATGCCAAAGCTGTTCGCCGTGGTGTCAAACGTGCTTTGGTCGTTGTAGATTTACCATTTTTGACGTATCAAGAAAGCATCCAACAAGCAATACACTCTGCAGGACTGGC
>JANZYY010000025.1 GCA_026419705.1 Fischerella sp. | reverse complement strand
GCATTATTCCGCGCGGTCGTGCTGGTGGTTTAACTTGGTTCACTCCCAGCGAAGACCGTATGGACAGTGGTTTGTACAGCCGCTCCTATCTGGAAAATCAAATGGCTGTGGCATTGGGTGGTCGCATTGCTGAAGAATTAATCTTTGGTGAAGAAGAAGTCACTACTGGTGCTTCTAACGACTTGCAACAAGTAGCACGCGTTGCCCGGCAAATGGTAACACGATTTGGGATGAGTGACAAACTCGGCCCTGTTGCCCTTGGTCGTCAGCAAGGCAACATGTTCCTCGGTCGGGATATCATGTCAGAGCGTGATTTCTCGGAAGAAACCGCCGCTGCTATTGATGAAGAAGTCCGCAAATTAGTAGATGCAGCTTATGCGCGTGCGAAAAAAGTTTTGACAGATAACCGTCACGTTCTCGATCAACTGGCGAATATGCTGGTTGAGAAAGAAACTGTGGATGCCGAGGAATTGCAAGAACTGTTAGCAAATAACGATGTAAAGACTGCAGCTTTTGCATAATTAGCAAGGAGTCAACGGTAAAAATCATTGACTCCTAGTCAAATATCAGGGTAGTTCTAAAATTGTCTGAGATTACCCTGATTTTTTTGAGTAGAGACACGAAATTACCCCGCGATCAAGCCCTGCGGCGTACGCGTCTCTATTTTACTAATTAATAATTAAATAGAACTTATCGCTTTAATAGAAAAAAGAGTCAGCGTTTGGATAGCATTAATTTTCTTGTATGAAAGCAGAAAAGCTAGCCCAGCTAAACCGAGAAGCAAGTTGTTAAAACTTAAACCACCTTGAACAAATGCAGACTCCGTTTCGGATAAGTCCGCAAGATAGTTTTGCTGCAAGTAAATGTCGGAAATGGTAATTCTAGCCATGAAATTATTGCTCACTCCTGTGGTTCGTGTTTGCACTTCTTAGTTGTTGTTGAAGTTAAAGCTAACCTACGACACTAATTCAATATCTGATTTAGTCAACAAAGTCACTGACATCAACTTTGCTTTGTGGTAAATGCTATTCGCTAAAATTTTTGGATGGCGAAAATACCTGATAAATTCTGATAAATTAGTAAATTAGTCTGTATTTCGGATGTAGGCTTGAAATTGCTTCACTCCCAATACCTAAATATAGTTGAAATTAACTAGCATTTTGGTAAAATTTCAATAAATTTCATAGGCAGGCACTTAAGTTGCAATACGGATGTAGTAAGTTGCATAAAACACATAATCACGCAGTGATGCCTTAAAACAGGTACCTGTAAATAAATACAGCTGACCAATGGCAAATTCGTATCAGCCTACTTAAAATAACCGTACTCACATTACGAATTGGCTTTGCGCCGACGCTTCGCAATCAGTAAAAAACAACCACCTAACAGGGAACCTGAGATAGTTAAAGGTTCAGGAACTGCAACTTCAGCTTGATTGCGTTTAAATTCAATTAACCTCACATGTGTGTCTCGATCAAAATCACGTTTTAAAGAACCTTGCACAATCAGATCGGCACTTTCTTGATTGCTACCAAAGTCAGTTTGTTGATTGAGAGGCTCCAAGCTAATGTTGTTACTTCCCAGATAATCAAGCACATCTTGATTTTTGCTGTCTACTTTACCAGTAGCTAAGAAGAAATCTAGTATTTCCTCTGTTTCTGGATTCACTAAAGCTAAAAGTATATCTCCGCTAGCTGCAGCGTTTTCGGTACTTGGATCGTCGACACTAGTAAATAGGTTTAAGTTGGTAATAAAGTCAAAAGCAAAGGATGTACCAGCATTAACAAAGAAATCACCAACGACCGTAGCTTCACTGTTTGCTCGTCCAGAATTATTTTTACCAAAACCTGTCACCATACTAGAAGATGTATTGTATGCCGCCGGCGAAGATAATGAAAATAATAAGGGTGCGATTTCTTCTTCTAATCCCAAATCTATGTCTGCTGGTGGTTCCATAGGAATTTGGTTAATATTCATGTCAGTATCAGATGAGATATCTGCTGGCAAGAGGGGATCGTTGAGAAAAGAAGCTTCTGCTTGGGCGATCGCTATTGCCGAGCCATCATCACCACTAGCAACTGTATTGGTCTTGGTTCTCGCATCAGTTCCGGTGCGAATTGGATTTTGACTAAATTCATTTAAAATCACAAAACTGTCAGACAAAGCTATAGTTGCAGCCTGACTCGGTGAATTTGCCAATACAGAACTGGCGAGCGCTGATGTCGCGATGAGCAAAAAGCGTTTGACTAATTTCCATTGCTGATTCATAATACTTTCTGTGATTTGACGACATTCTGACGTTGTACATCCTCAGGCTTGTGACATTAGCTGTGATAGCCGGATGATGGTAAAACTGGGTAATTTGCAGCATCTACCTGGATAAATCTTCTCATCGCTCTTAACTGTACCAAGCTAAGGCGGATGCCTGTCTTTCTAACAGACAGCAATAATTTTGATGCACTTTGTGAAGATACAACCCAAAGCCCTAGGATATTACCTACGTAATCATACTAGGAAGCGTTAGTAGACAAGTACCGGGTTTTTATGAAATTTGTGTAAAATTTTTTGCTTTTATGTGAAAATATTCTCAGTTTTACATAAAGATACTGTAAATTTCCCAAACAGAGAAAACACTCAGAGCGGAAATCGATTAGGCTGTATGGAACAGTACAATCATCAAAAGCAATTGACAATTTTTTCTTGGATGGAGATAAAACTTACAACTTTTCTATGTAAGGATTTCTACCGATGCAAAAGTCTATGGTTGTCATCAAAGAAATCTTGAGTTGCTGCAACTAGTATAAAGCAAGCGATGTTTTGGTTGGAAATTTTAACAAATTTAGTTTGAGAATTCAACAAAGATATGAGGAGTTTAGCAACAAACAGGCTACTAAAAAATCTTAATCAGACGTAAATAAAAATACTAGCATTTAAAGTATATTAGCACACCACGCGTAAAAACAAATTTTCCCGAGCAATGTTTGTAAAATCACGTATGCGAGTTTGGTAACAATTTGTAAAAAAAACACAAATTCAGTCCACTTGCGACAGTTGACGCCAACTGGTGACAAATATGCCAAACCATTCCAGTCAAGACAACACTCTTGAAAGCGATGACACGAAAAAGAGTAAATTTTTAACACCCTTTCAACGGAAACTTTTGCTCAAGAATTTGCAAACCGATTTGCAACCAGAATACCGACGCAGATTAGAGATCATGTTGCTGGCAGATATGGGTAAAACCCAAACTCAAATCTGTCAAATTCTAGGTTGTTCCCAGGAGATGGCGCGGTATTGGATTGCCATGGTACAAGCAGGCCTGGCACACAAATGGAATGAGCGGCTCAAAGGCAGACCAAAAACCGTTAACAAGCAATATCTTGAAAGATTGCAAGAACTGGTAACACATAGTCCGCGTGAATATGGCTATGCCTTTGCCAATTGGACAGCCCAATGGTTAAGCAAACACCTAGCTTTAGAACTAGGGATTGAAATCAGCGATCGCCACATCAACCGCCTACTCAAACAGCAAGGGCTTTCTACAAAACCAAAACACCAACAAGGCAAAGAAACTGCCCAGTTCAAAAACGATGGGATTGAGATTTGCGATTTGCAATCCAGTTGTGAGTTGCAGGTTGATTGGTGGTTCGACTTGATGAAAATCAGCAACTAAATCTACTTGCGAGGTACGGAAATGCCATCAGTATTTGACCAGCAACAGCTAGGTCAAAGACTCACCGAGATTTTAGGTGAAAAGCTTGCCGATCGAGAACTGCAAAGCTGTATAAAAGCAACAGAAATCTTAAAGCCACCAATAGGAAAACTATTTTGGCAAGCAACATCGGGTAAATCCGGAATTTATCTAGTGTTGGCGGGTAAAGTGCGGCTATTAGATAGCTCGAACGACTTAATTACTACCCTCAGTACTGGAGCATCATTTGGTGAGATGACTTTGTTTGCACAACAAGAATGGCTACCCTATGCTGCTAGGGCTTCTGCCAACTTGCAACTTGCTTATCTGCCAGGTGAAGTGTTGCATACTTTGATGGACAAGCACCCTCGTATTGGCGATCGCCTCAGAAACAAAGCAGAAATTTGGGATTTAATGCTCGCTTTGCTATCTCAGCAGCCAGACAAAAGCACTACCTCTTGTGAAGAGATGCTCAAAGCCTTATCTTTGTTTAGGCGGCATAGTTTCGAGTTGGGCAGTCTGTATGCCACACTCCGCCAAGATAGCAAGCTGTGGCTGCTGCATCGCGGAGAATTACAGAGTCCTGATGGTAGCCGTTTAACTCCTGGCAAGCTCTGCGAAATTTCCCGCCAGGGTGATTGGCGGGTGACACAACCAGCGACAATTGCCTACACACTCTCTCATGCAAATTGGGAAACCGCACTGCAATCCTGGCCCGAGCTGGCCCAGTTAATTGATTCAGAACCAGCTTCAGTCACTACAAAAGCATCTACCAACGACAGAACAGTTATTTCCTTTCCCCAACCAGAACCTTCACCAGCACCAAAGTCAAAAAAACGCAGATCCTATTTTCCCAATCCCCAAGTCAAAATCGGGCAAGTTTGGGGACATATCACTCAGCGCTATCCCTTCTATGCTCAACAAAGCGCCTCAGACTGTGGTGCAGCTTGCTTGGTGATGATTGGTCGTTATTGGGGCAAGCGATTTAGTATTAGTCTGTTGCGAGATTTAGCTAATACCAACCGCAGCGGTGCTTCCATCAAGGGTTTAGTCACAGCTGCAGAAAGTATTGGCTTTTCTACCCGGCCTGTGAAAGCCAGCCTTGAGAAATTGGCAGAACAACCCTTACCTGCGATCGCCCACTGGGAAGGTAAGCATTACATCGTCGTCTACGAAATTACAAAAAAGCGAGTCATTGTCTGCGATCCTGCCATTGGACAACGCAGCCTCACCCACAACCAATTCAAAGCTAGTTGGACTGGTTATGCATTGCTATTGCAACCAACCGCTGGGTTAAAAGAAACCCCAGAAGCAACTCAACCATTCTGGCAGTTTTTTGATTTAATCAAACCCCATGCTCAAGTACTGTTAGAGGTAGTGGTTGCTTCTGTGTTGATCCAGTTATTTGGGTTGGTAACACCACTATTCACTCAACTACTGTTGGATCGAGTCGTCGTCCAAGGTAGCACCCTGACTTTAAACGCTGTCGGTTTGGGGCTAATCATTTTTGGTTTGTTCCGTGTCGCCATGAGCGGACTGCGGCAATATTTACTCGATCACACAGCCAACCGTATAGGCGTCGCCTTGATGGTCGGTTTTATTAAACACACCTTTCGTTTACCTTTGGCATTTTTTGAGTCTCGTTACGTCGGCGATATTGTTTCTCGCGTCCAAGAAAACCAGAAAATTCAACGCTTCCTCACAGGAGAAGCACTGTCAACCACTCTGGATTTAGTGACGGTATTTATCTATATCGGCTTGATGTTTTGGTACAGCTGGCAGCTAGCATTGCTGATGCTACTAGTTGTACCACCATTTGTGTTACTGGCGCTGATTGCGACACCTTTTTTGCGGTTAATATCCAGAGAAATTTTTCATACCCTCGCTCAAGAAAGTAGCTATCTGATCGAATCACTCACGGGTATCCGGACAATCCGCTCAATGGCAATTGAACAGACAGTCCGCTGGCGTTGGGAAGAACTGCTCAATCAAGCAGTGAAAAAAAATTTTTCCGGACAAGTGATTGGTATACGACTGCAAGTTTTCAGTACCACCATCGAAACCTTAGCAACTACAATTTTGCTTTGGTTTGGTGCATGGCAGGTAATTCAAAACCAATTAACGATCGGGCAATTAGTCGCTTTCAACATGTTGTTGGGTCAAGTGATTCGACCTTTCCAACGACTGGTAGTACTGTGGAATGAACTACAAGAAGTCGTGATTTCCACCGAACGAATCAACGATGTTCTGCAAGCTGAACCAGAAGAAGACTTGCAGACCTCACCCAAGCAATTTATTCCTAATTTGCAAGGTAGCATTCGCTTTGTTGCAGTTACATTCCGCTATCACCCGGAAAGTGACCGCAACGTATTAGAAAATCTCAGCTTTGAAATCAAGCCCGAACAAACAGTCGCCGTCGTTGGACGTAGTGGATCTGGGAAAACCACCCTTTCAAAACTCATTTTAGGTTTATACCCACCGACAGATGGCAAAATCTTGATTGATGGTCAAGATATTACAACTCTTTGTTTGCGATCGCTGCGCCAACAAATTGGAGTTGTTGACCAAGACACCTTTTTATTTGGTGGTACAATTCGCGAAAACCTCAGCATCGCTCACCCCCAAGCCACTCTCGAAGAAATTATCCAAGCTGCAACCATTGCTGGTGCAGATGAATTCATCCGCCAACTACCAATGGGTTACGAAACCCAAATAGGTGAAGGTGGCGGTTTGCTCTCTGGTGGACAACGCCAACGCTTGGCGATCGCTCGAGCTTTGGTTGGTAATCCCCGCCTATTGATTTTTGATGAAGCGACTAGTCATCTAGACTCAGAATCGGAGCGGATTATTCAAAACAATCTCAAAACGATTCTCACAGGGCGCACAAGTATCATAATTGCCCATCGCCTTTCGACGATTCGCAATGCGGATTTAATTCTGGTTTTGGATCGTGGTGTGTTGATTGAAAGTGGCAATCATGATGAATTAATTAAAGCCAAAGGACATTACTTTTACCTCAACCAGCAACAACTCGCCCAAGTAGGCTGAAAAGCACATTCTCTCGCTTTTCCCTGACTTGCAGCACAGCCAAGACACACAATCAATCTCAACAGTGGTACAGAATTATGGCTAACTTATCCAACAACTTATCATCTGTACTCAAACAAAACAACACAGATGAGCGTCGCAAATATACACAGCCTGAAGACGTTGGTAATTTTAACGAATCCAATCATCAAGGAAGACCAACAAACACTGAGGGAAACGATTGGTTTTATGGCACAGAAGAACTGCTAGATGCTTTACCTAAGCGCTGGACACGCTCCTCGCTGTATTTTCTGGTCAGTTTTGCTGTGGTCACTTTACCTTGGGCTATGCTTTCTCAAGTTGATGAAACAGGAAGCGCTAGAGGACGGATAGAACCACTAAGCAAACTACAAAAATTAGATAGCCAAGTCAGTGGTAGTGTTATTTCTGTTAAAGCTAAGGAAGGAGATATCGTTAAAGCTGGGCAAGTTTTAGTTGAGTTAGAATCAGATGTCTTGCGAACCGATTTACAGCAAGCCCAAACTAAGCTGGAAGGATACCAAAATCGGTTGGCGCAGTTGGAGTTGCTCAAAAACCAAATCATCTTAACAACTAGCGTTCAAGAGCAACAAAACAAATCCCAAGAATTAGAAAAACTTGCTCAAGTAAATCAAGCGCAGCAAAACTTAGATGCAAAAGAAAGTACTTATAACTTACAAAAACTAGAAAAACTAGCTTTAGTCGATCAAGCCAAGCAAAATATTAACACTACCCAGGCTGTTAAGAAACTAGCTCAAAGTCGTTTAGAGCGAGATGTCATCGAACTGGAACGCTACCGCCACTTACAAAACCAAGGCGTTGTTCCCCGAGTCAAAGTTGTAGAAATAGAAAAGTCAGTAGAAGAAAGTCAAGAATTACAAGAAAAAGCCGAATCTGATGCAAAACAAGCCGAATTGCGTTTAAAAGAAGAAACTAGCCGTTATCAAACAATTATTAACCAGGCTAAAGCAGAGATTGAGCAAGCAAAGCTACGTCTGCAAGAACAGCGCAATAGCTATAAAAGTGTAGTGGAAGCAGGTAAATTAGCTGTCCTGAAAAATTTGCAACAACTCAAAGATGTGCAGACACAAATTACCGAGTTGCGATCGCAGATGGCTCAGAGTAAGAGCCAGATTTTATCATTAAAAATTCAGCTACAGCAACGCATTGTGAGAGCGCCAGTTGATGGTATAATTTACGATCTGCCGATTGAAAAGCCAGGTGCTGTTGTCCAAGTTGGTCAACCAATTGCTCAGATTGCACCCAACAATTCCGGTTATATCCTCAAAGCACAAATGCCCAGCCAACAGAGTGGTTTCTTGAAGGTGGGTATGCCTGTAAAAATTAAATTCGATGCCTATCCTTTCCAAGATTATGGAGTTGTTCAAGGGCGCGTACGTTGGGTTTCACCAGACTCAAAAGTGGTTGAAACTTCTCAAGGTAATGTCGAAATGTTTGAGGTAGAAGTTGCTTTAGATAAGCCTTATATCGAAGCTGGAAATAAACGTATCATCATCACGCCTGGTCAAACAGCAACTGCCGAAGTAATCGTCCGCCAGCGTCGTGTAATTGATTTTATCCTAGATCCGTTTAAGAAACTGGAAAAGGGTGGTTTGGAGTTGTAGTTATTTAGAAATAGTCAGTTGTTAGTAGTTAATAATTAGCTGATATTATTAGCGATTAGTTAGTTGAGAAATCTTAACTGTTAACTAACAACTGACAAAATCCACAGTTCGTAATTGTAATATTTCACCATGTCAAAAGAATTGAATATTTCCAGTATAGATATTTTGCAGCAAGTAAAACTTTCGTGCCAAATTCCAAATTTAGTACAAGCGATCGCGAATCGCAAAATTGTCACTGATGCTGCAATCAAAGCAGGGATAAAAGTTGAGCTAACAGAACTACAAAAAGCAGCAGATAGTCTCCGCTTAGCTAATAACCTGCTCAAAGCTGAAGACACTTGGGCATGGTTGGCAAAACATCATCTTTCTGTGGAAGAATTTGAATTATTAGCTGAAACTAATTTGCTTGCTGCTAAACTGACAAATCATTTATTTGCTGATAAAGTTGAGCAGTTCTTTTATGAAAATCAACTCAATTATGTCGCTGCGGCTATTTATGAAGTTGTCTTAGATGACGAAGACTTGGCTGTAGAACTGTTTTATAGCCTGAAAGAAGGTGAAATCAGTTTTGCAGAAATTGCTCGCCAATATATTCAAAATCCAGAATTACGCCGTGCTGGTGGATATCTTGGTGTGCGAAGTCGAAGTGAATTAAAGCCAGAAATTGCTGCTGCTGTTTTTGCTTGCAATCCACCAGTAGCAATTAAACCTATTGTTACTCCTAAGGGAGTTCATTTGATCTGGGTGGAAGAAATCATTCAACCCCAATTAAACGAGTTAATGCGAGTTAAGGTGATGGGTGATTTATTTGCTGACTGGTTACAACAGCAAGTTTCGACATGGAAAATTAATGTGGATTTAGACTCCGAGCATAACGCCTTATCAGCAGAAGAATTGCTGAAGCAAGCTTAAGTTTGTTATACCACTTCAGTTTAATTCATTAACATAACAAAACATATAGAGACGCGATGCATCGCGTCTCTACTGTCTGTTAAAATCAGTAGTGCTGCCAGAAATCTATAGTTCTTGCAACACCACCAATTTTTTAGGTTCTACCCTCTACCAATACCCTTTAACTTTGAAATATATGTAGCTCCCAGCAACCCACCTTACCTTACAAACAGGGGCGACAGAGAATCATTTGTATCAAACATGAGAAATGGTATTGCATAGAAACTTGCAAAGTATTCAATTTTGCTTTGTGGCTGTAAAACGAAAAACCTGTTTTACAACCACAATAGCGCCAGCTTTAGAGATTAAAGCTTACCAATTTCAGTAATAGCAAATCTTGCTAGACCATCAATTGTCCTAACTTGCAAGCTTGCAAAAGTTAATAGATTGCCAGCTAAACTGAGAATATCTGCAGAAAACTTACCACCAACAACAGCAGCAGCATCGGTTTCAGAAACTTCGGTGATTTGCTCTACAGAGATATCAGAGATTGTGATTCTAGACATGGTTTAATTCCTCTTAAGTTTAGGTTAGTTGGTTTGTTTGGTTTCAGCTTTTGTTCGCTTCATCCACACCTCTAATATTGCTATTAAAAAAACGCAGAATCAAGTATTGTTAGTAAAGGGTTTAGACATAATTACTGGAATTATGTCTCAAAGTTTTATCTAAGTAAATGAGTTGATTTATTAGAGAAAAACTAATTCTGAACGAATGAAGATGGTGATTGGCGATGGGGAATAGGAACTGTACTGAGTTTTTTTTCAAAAATCAAATAGGAGTCCTATAGTATCTATGAAGCAATACAGTCAATACAGTTCAGTAAAAACAGAGATTCTCCTAAATCCCCCTTGGGAAAGGCGCTAGGGGAATCAAAACCTTAACTCAACCGTATCAATATTATTGAGGTCAGAAATTACAATTGCGATCGTGCAGCCACCTACTAAAAAATTTGAAGTAGATGTAAAGCAATGATTGCAAACTTACACAAGATGAATTTAAAGATTATTTATTCTTTTTTCAGAGTTTATGACTCGATGTGACAAGTCAAGTTTTTGTGAATAATTTTACAGACTTAATTACAGGAATTTTGTCTGGAGAAATTCAATCTAATACCGTTTCTCCAAAAAATGACTACAAATGCTCTTGGTTGGTAGTGAGTACTTAAGTACTCACTACGAACTATGTGTAGTTCTATTTTTGAGAATTGGTATAACGAAAAATCGGTCTTTTCAGGAACAGAAACTGGGTTTTGGGATTACTGAATTGATATTCTAGTTACTTAAAACTGCTTCACCCCGCCGATAAATTTCGCCAGCATAATCAGTCCAGATCCCCTGTCCCCAATAGCGGAAACAGCTGGTTTGCAACAACAAGTTATATAGCAAAGCTTCCTGGTAATCAGGACGCCGCGTTACTGAGGGGTCTTGTTGTACCAACGCATCGTATTTTTCGTGAAACATGACGCTGAGGTTTTTCATTGGCTCTAAGACATTTTCATAGCCTTTCACCCAACTTACATTGTTTGTCCAACAAGCACCGTCCATGTGGAATTGGTGGTCAGTGGCTCTTAATTGTGCGATCGCCTTTTCTACAGCTTCTGGCGTAGCATCATCTGGTTCGACTCGCTGCCAAATTTTGTGTTGATTAATGGCTTGACAAGTTGGATAATCTCCGGGATTAACACCAGCAGCCTCAACGAGTTCTAAATATTCTGTACCGTTGAGTGCAACCACACCCCCATAGTTATTACCTGCATCGCGGATTTCCTGATATACCCTAAATAAATCGCGGGGATATTCATTCATCATCACGCCGCCATTTTCACCATCCGCAATTTGCGTGACTAAAGAGGGAACTGTCACATTTCCTATTTGCTGCTTACCTCTACCTTTAGCCTCAAAATAAGGTTGCATCTGAGCTACTAATTTTGTATCCGAACCTTGAGTTTTAATTAAAACCGTAATGCTGATAGTTTCCCCGTGAGAATTACGAGCAACCAAACGATTGGGAATATATTTATCTTCGTAGCGTAACCCAGAACCATCCAAGCGTTCCAGCGAATGTTCTTGTACCAATAGCCAGCGATACCCGCATTCTTTCAGCGCTTTGATATATTCAAACAAGGTATCTGGATGATTGGGTAGGTGCATTTCTGGAGGAGAAAAGCCCTTCACGCGCTTGAGGGCATCATAACCAAAAATTGCTGCAAAATGATGTTGCCATGCTTGTATGTGCAGTTTAAGATCGGGAATGGGAGTAGAAGAAACGACCGCATGACTCCACATTGTTCCCAGCCATTCTACATAAGGCTGATATTGAGGGTCGCAGGTGATGCGCTTGAGATTGTCTAAGATATCATCGCGTCCCATTTGCCGTAACCCCCATAACAAATTGCCCGAATAGTCAAGCATAATCCGAGGGTTGCAGCCTTGGGAAATCAACTGAGGAATAAATTCTCCCATGCGGCTGTAGCACCAGCTAAAGACTTCCGCATTGTGGTTGTCTTCCTCATGGGGATGTTCAAACATATACTGCAGATTGCTAATCAGTTCGCCATTTGCACCTGCAGGGATAGTGGGTTGATGCATGTGTAGGGCGCACGCAAACCCCGCTGTGATGTTTTCTAAGCAGAGATTAGTAGTAGACAAAAATACTGGTTCATTGCTTTGAACTACAGATTTGATTTCTGCTTCCCAACCACAAATATTGGGGAATCCCGAGCTAAATTCTGCCAATGCAGGTAGATTAGAAGATGCTGCTGTAGCAGTCATAATCATATTTTTGTTGATGCTTTCATCATTGTTACTTAATGAAGACTTTTCACGCCATCCCAGTAACAATTTACAGTCAAACTTGTTAGTTCTAAACAATCAGTATTCAGTCTTAGAAATGAAATTTATCGAAACTACCTAGTAGTAAGTACATGCCCGTACCAGAGTCTTTTCAAAAAGAATTGGCTACGAATTAAAGAAACGCTGTGCTTAGTCGCTGATGTCTTCATTAGTCATTCGTTCTTTGTCCTTTCTATGCCCGTAAACACAAAGGACGACCTTGATGAGTGAATGTGCAAACTAACTGCGTCACACTATATCGCTTTTAACTTACGATCTCGCCTAAATCTCGCCTGCGCCGCAACCATCTGGCGATATCCCCAGCAGTAATGATACCCTCTAGAGAGCCATTTTTAGTCACTAACACTCTACGTACCTCGCACTCTTCCATTTTTTGCAACACTTGTGACATCTTCTCTTGTGGGCGGACAGTCACCCCATTCTCTATTGGTCGCATAATGTCTCTGACAGTTTGCTCTGTCCATTTCTCACGAGGAACATTTTTGACCTGATTTAGAGTAATAATACCAACAAGACGATCGCCTTCAGTCACGGGAAAACCCTGGTAGCGTCGATGCAAAAAGTATTCGTCCACCAGTCTTTGCAAACTCAGATCGGCGCTGACGGTTTCTGGATAAGGAGTCATCAACTCCCGTGCGGGTACTCCTTCTAAAGTGCTGCGAATTAATAAATCCTGGTAACTAGCTTCTGCTGCATTGACCAGGAACCAACCGATGAAGATTAACCACAATCCACTGAGAACAAAACCCCCAAATAGCTGAAGCAAACCCAAACCAATAATCGCGTAACCTAGTACTTCACCGCCAATCGTAGCAATGCGTGTAGCTTTTTTATAGTTACCAGTAATCTTCCAAACAATCGCACGGAATACGCGACCACCATCCAAGGGAAAACCAGGTAAAAGATTGAAAATAGCCAACATCAGGTTAATAGTGGCTAGATAAGCAGTTACACCGTTAACGGTAATACTCCAACCCGCATTTCTACCAACCCACCATAGGAAACCACAAAACAGAGCGATCGCTAAACTGGTTAAAGGCCCGACTCCAGCAATTTGAAATTCATCGCCGGGAGTTTCAGCTTCCATACGAGTGCGAGAAACGCCACCAAAAACAAACAGGGTAATTCCTTCTACAGGAATTCCCTTGGCTCTTGCCAAAAACGAGTGAGAAAGTTCGTGAGCAAGTAGCGACATAAAGAATAGTAACGTTCCTACCACCCCCATACCAATGTATGTCGTGCTTGACAATCCTGGATAGTTTCCAGGAAATATCCCTGTCGTTAACGTCCATAGAATCAGAAAGAAAATCAGAAACCACGATAAGTCGACGCGAATTTCAAAACCAAAAATCGAACCCAGTCGGAAGCCTTGCATAGATACCTCTAAATTCATGATTGATAATTGCTGGTTTGTTCTCCCTGTAATATCCCCGACTTCTGCTCAGAAGTCGGGGATCTGTCTTTTTAGAATTATTTTTCTCTGCTTCACATTGCTACTAATGGTTGTTCCACAAAATTAGGCATAGTCAGCGGATCAAATCCCAACTGCTCAGTAATACGCTCTCTAGCTAAAACCCGGTATTCCCAAAAATGCTCGCCAGCAGCACACAAGCCCAAATACATGTTCAGGAATTGCGGCTTGGTGCGGAGAATCACCCACAGCTGTTGCCAAAATTGCCAGCGAATTTCTCGCCTTAGCCAGCCTTGACGCCAGAGTAACTGAGCGAGTAGTCGCAGTCCTTTACCAGGAGGGAAATACATCGTCTGCTGTAGCTGAGGATTGGGCGTAATATTGAGACACTGTTGAAAGCAACGTCGCAGATAGTTTCTGGGTTCGTACATTGTCCAGATTGCCTCTACATATTCTTTAGCAATTTCCGCCATCGGTCGAGTGGGTACGAAATTCATCAGAGAATTCTGATCTCCTACCTCCAAACCTCCGAATCCCTCCAATAATCGCTGCTCTTGTTTTAGTCTTTGCCAAAGCGCTGTATTCGGAAGGGCTTGCAGTACACCTAGCATGGGTTGGGGAATACTAGTTTGCTCTACAAAAGCTTGAATCCGTTCACCAGCACCCGCCCGTTCTCCATCAAAGCCAATGATAAATCCTGCATAAATGAGCAAGCCAGCTTGGTTGATAGTACGACAAGCTTCTAACAGGGGATTGCGAGTATTTTGAAACTTGCGAGTTACTTGCAGACTGTCTTGATCGGGAGTTTCAATTCCTAGAAAGACTGCATAGAATCCAGCTTTATTCATTAGTTCTAGTAGCTCGCTATCCTCTGCAAGATTGACGGAAGCCTCAGTTAGGAAGGTGAAGGGATAATGACGTTCCTGCATCCAAGGAATTAATTCTCGCAGCAGGCGTTTGACATTGCGTGTATTACCGATAAAGTTATCATCCACTATTAAGACAGAGCCACGCCAGCCCAAATCATAAAGGGTTTGCAGTTCCGCCAAAGTTTGACTGGGTTCTTTGGTACGCGGTTTGCGTCCATAGAGATTGATGATATCACAAAATTCGCATTGGAAGGGACAACCGCGGGAAAACTGGATCGCCATCATTAAGTATTCATCGCGCTTGAGCAAATCGAAGCGAGGTATGGGACTTGTAGTCACGTCTGGCTTTTCCAAAGCGCGAAAAATACCTTGTTCTTGATTTTGGGCGATCGCTTCTAGAAATTGTGGAACTGTAATCTCCCCTTCATCTAAAATTAGATAATTAGCTCCCGCTTGCAGAGCAGCTTCTGGCACTGAGGTTGGATAAGGACCACCCACTGCGACTTTTTTTCCTAACCGCACTGCTTTTTGAATCAGGGCGAGAAAGTCTTGTTTTTGTGCAAGCATAGCAGAGAGAATCACAATGTCGCACCACTGCCAATCAGCTTCGGTTTCCTGATTGACATTGCGATCGTAAAATCGAATTTCCCAGTCTGCTGGTAGCAGTGCAGCAACAGTCAAAATACCTAACGGTGGAATAAAAGCCTTTAATCCTGCTAATTTCATAAACTCGTCATAGGACCAAAAGGTTTTGGGAAAGCGGGGATAAAGTAACAGTGTTTTCATTTCTGTATTTCCCTGATCTTATAATTTTGATGAAGGTAATCTTCTCACTTTTAAAAATCCTTTTTCTGACTGCTTAATGCAGAGATAATTGCATCTTGGTTCGCACCCAGCTGTCCGACAAAATCCCAAATCTCAAACCATAAATTAACCATCATCAACTGCTTTTATCTTTGTGTCTTTGTGTCTTTGTGGTTCAAAAGTTTTTTAATCATCAAGGCACATTCAAACGCCTTCTTCAGCTTCCCATAAGAGTAGACACCAAGTACTTGAACGTTGGTACACAACCAAACATGAAAATTCTTGCCCCTTCTGCGAAAACCGTCCTCGCAACTGCTGTCTTATTTTTAAGTCAAGTAGGTGGGAAGAAAATTAGCTACATTAATGAGTGCAAAAATTACTGAAATTGACCGATGGCGATCCTCACAAGTTAACCTTATTCTTACCAACCTAATACTTATCACCCATTCAATTAATAAGTTCTAGCGAATAAGTTGTGACCTTCTCCTGTTCTTGCTTATCTTGTTTCAAGGCTGTCAGTTTTTCTAGCAATTGCGCTTTCACTTCGTGGCGGTACTTAAAGAAGTGTTCGCCTACACCAAGCGTAGTTAAGTATTCATGCAACAAACGGGGTTTGGAAACAGCGATCGCCACCAATTGCCACCAAAACCGCCAGCGCGTAGAACGTACTACACCCTGTCGCCAGCAAATAGCAGTATATAAACGTATCTCCTTCGATGTCAGCGGACGCTTAGTTTTACCCCGCCAACCTTTCATCATCATAAAGTGGCGGAATGTCCTTTTTAGATAAGGCATCGGTTCATAGATATTCCAGAAGGCGTTGATATATTCCTCAACTATTTCTTCCACCGGACGTGTCGGTACAAAGTTCATAATCGCACCTTGATGGAATGTTCCCAAGCCATCAACGAGTCGCCCTTCCTGCTTCAGGCGGTTCCACATGGCAGTATTTTGCAATGCTTGCAGCAAGCTAAACTGTCCTTGGGGAATACCTGTTTCTTCAATAAATTCCTGGATGCGCCGACCTGCACCAGGACGTTCGTTGTCAAATCCCATGATAAAACCAGACATAATCTGCAATCCTGCCCGCGTGATTTTGTGGCAAGACTCGATCAGGCCGCGGCGTGTATTCTGGACTTTGTGAATGCTCAACAGACTATCTGTGTCTGGGGTTTCAATACCCATAAACACGAGAGTGAAACCAGCTTTGACCATCAATTCTATTAGTTCCTCATCCTCCGCTAGGTTGAGAGAAGCTTCTGTCACCAAAATGAAGGGGTAATCATGTTCTTCCATCCAAGGGATGAGCGCCTGTAGAAATACTTTCGCATTACGTTTATTACCAATAAAATTGTCATCAACTACGAATACGTAGCGCCGCCAGCCCAAATCGTAGAGGACTTGAAATTCCCTGAGCATTTGTTCTGGTGTTTTAGTGCGGGGCTTGCGTCCGTACAAGTTGATAATGTCACAAAATTCACACTGGAACGGACACCCGCGCGAAAATTGTACTGTGATTGCCAGGTAAGCATCCAAATCCAGCAAGTCAAAGCGTGCAATGGGTGTTTGAGTGACATCAGGTTTTTCTGTGGCGCGGAAAATGCCTCGTTCTTCTCCCCGTGCTAAAGCTTCTAAAAACATGGGGATAGTGTATTCTCCCTCATCTAAAATCAAATAGTGCGCTCCCGCTTCCAACGCAAATTCCGGTACTGATGTGGGGAAAGGCCCACCTACCGCCACTTTTTTACCTAACGCCACTCCTTTTTGAATTAACTCCCAAAAATCTTGTTTCTGGATAATCATTGCAGACATGATGACAATATCGCACCATGTCCAATCTTCATCTTCCTCCAGACGGATGTTGCGATCGATAAAGCGAATCTCCCAATCAGCAGGTAACATCGCTGCTACTGTGATTAAACCCAATGGTGGATTTGTAGAGCGTAAACCCGCTAACTCCAGAGTTTCCTGGTAAGACCAGAAAGAATTGGGCATTATCGGCCAGAGTAGTAAAGCTTTCATAAAGCGTATACCCCGGAGTATAAAAAAATAATTAATTACTTCCAAGATTACTGCTAGTTTCTCTGACCTAAACTTAAGTTTTGTCGAGTTTTGTAAACTAAATATACGCGATCGCTCCAGAGTTCAAAGTCAATAGTCAAAAAAGTCAAAAATGCCTCTACTATCCGAATTGCACTAAAGGCATTGGTGCATTGGTATTTATTGTTGAATCGAGCAACTCACGGGAGATGGCAAGAATATTTACACCCTCATCTGGATACACAACCGCATTGTTGATCAAAACATCTAAGCGATCGATCTTTTGATCCAGGGTTTTTACTTTAAATTCTTCCCATCCTGCCCATTTTAATTCGATTACGAAAAAATCAGGAGTATGGGCCGTACGAACTTGACGACCACTTTTGGAAAAGTAATTTAATTCTATACTTAACTCATAAGTAATTAGCAAGTATATTTATTTGTAGTAAATAAGAAGTATTATGAAACAAGTCTTTTGCTTCAAATCTCTGTTTACTGTTTTGCTGCTTTCTTCTCTGGTATCCGCCAGCTACTCCAAGGTTTTAGCAGTAAGTAAAGTTGACAATTCTACCTATTTAGTAGCTCAAGCCAAGTCTGCTTACGATCAATATATGCAGTTGGGCTACGCTGAAGCTCAAAAGAGAAACTATCGAAAAGCTTTATCTTTTTTCAAGCAAGCGCAGCAGGTACGTCCTGGAGATAAGTATGCGACTAGGGCAATTAGCAATGTTACAGGTTACATTAACCGCAACCGTCGTCCTCCTCTTGTCTTCAATGTCGGCAATCCTAGTAGAACAATAGCAGCAGCAACACGGGGAGGTTGTTTTAATAAGGAACAGTCCCCTATTCCTCTTATACCGTCAGATCAAGAAACTCTACAAACGACAGCAGAGTATCCTTCCCTATTTTTCTATGTTCCTCAAATACAGCAAGCAAAGGGGCTGGAACTTGTGATCCGGGATGATAGCAAGTTTGAAACTTTACAGAAAATTTCCTTAAATCCCAGTGGAAAAGCTGGTATTGTTAGGGTTAATCTTACGTCCAAAACAGGGAAACCTCTAGAACCTAACAAACAATATACTTGGGGTTTTTCTGTGATTTGCAATTTCCAAAACCGAGACAATGATTTATCTTTACAAGGCTCTATAAAAAGAGTTCTGCCTGATGAAATTTTAACTGTTGACTTGGAAGCAGCAGCACCACAAGAGCGTATAGAAATCTATGTCAAGAACAAATATTGGGAAGACGCTCTGAGAATTTTGGCTGATTTACGCCTCCAGAATTCTAACGATACAGAAGTTAAGAAATACTGGGAAGAGTTGTTGCAATCAGTCAAACTCGAACCATATGTTATCAATGCATCTCTACTGTAATCAGATTATTATTTCATAGCTAATACAAAGACGTTGCAATAAAAATGCAGCGTCTTTACAGTAATTAAATAATATCTTTGTAAAAAAAATATATTGAATCAAAGAATTTAATTTTTGTTAAATGTAATTATTTAAACTCGTTTTTTCTTGTACGTTAATGTACTGAGGCTCTCAAGATTGTATGATCTTAAACCATTAATCGAAAATTGATATAGGACTCATATTTGATTTTTGAAAACAACTCAGTACACTTGATGTTCCCTGTTCTCTAACCCTGTTCCCCGCTCTTGAGTTCCCTTTCTTCACGAGTAAGTTCATAAATCAAACCAGATTCCTATAGTCATTTTCCTTAAACAAAATTCATAGGAGAAAATACAGGCATGACTCAAGACCTGTGGCAAGCTTTCTGGAAGCTGCTAGGCGTTTTGGCTGTATGCAATGCAATGATTACTGGGTTTGATAATTATGCTTCTGCTCAGATTGTTCCTGACAACACCTTGGGAAATGAAAGTTCACAAGTCACAAACCTGTCTC
>JANZYY010000261.1 GCA_026419705.1 Fischerella sp. | reverse complement strand
CTACTAACACTCACTACTAACTACTAACTACTAACACTCACTACAAGAAATACGCTGATGAAACAAGAGTTTAATGCTATGCGATCGCCCGATTTAAAATCGACAACTTCACCAAATTTTACAACCGTGCTCCTCCAAGCTGTGTCTGCATATCGAGGTGAAACGAGCGATCGCCCTGACGTTGCAGCAGTGGTAAATGCCTTGCTGCAAGCAGAAAAAGCTGCCAAGCAACAACGATTAACCTATCCCTTTGCATCTTTACTTGGTCAATGGCGGCTGTGTTTTGCCACTAGCACTCGCGATCGCCAAAAGCGAGGGGGGATTGTTTTGGGTAGGGGTTTTTATATTCCTAAGTTTGCAGCTGCACATATTTCCTTCAGTGCTACTTCAGATCCAGCTTTGGACAGAGGAGAGATCGGCAATCAGGTAAAATTTGGCCCGGTGTTGTTGAAGCTAACAGGGCCAGCAAAATATTTAGGTAAAAAAAACTTACTGGCGTTTGACTTTACCCAGATGCAAATCAGTCTGTTTGGTCGTGTTGTTTACAATCAACAGATTCGAGGCGGAAACAGGCAAACTGAGGATTTCTACAATCAAGCGATCGCTAAACTACCCTTTTTTGCATTTTTCTCGATAACAGAAGATTTTATTGCAGCCCGTGGGCGTGGAGGTGGGCTGGCAATTTGGATTCGAGAAAGGGTATGAGAAACTAGAGTTGTAACCATAGATGAATAACTGGGTCAATCATTTGCTAAACCCCAGCATTTGGTGATGATATAAAAATAATTTGGCTTTGGGGATTTGGGAGGAGGTCGGGTCGTGGACAGAACCACGATGAACGCACAAAAACATCAGGGGCAACAAGATAACATCCCCGTAAAAGACTGGTCGTGGCCTTTCTGGCCTGTTCTACCAATCTACCCATTTGGCAGGCGGCGCACACTCCGCCAAGAAGTGGTAAAAGACACTATCTGGACGTTCGACCAGTTGCAGGGCATCTTCTACGTCGTCGTGCCAATTCGCATGACCGTTGTTAGGCTCGAAGCAGGGGGACTCCTCATCTATGCACCAATTGCCCCAACTCCCGAATGCCTACGACTCGTCAAGGAATTGGTAGCGGAACACGGTGATGTTAAGTATATTATTCTGCCTACCATCTCTGGTTTAGAGCATAAAATCTTTGTCGGTCCTTTTGCCAGAAACTTTCCCAATGCCCAGGTATTCGTAGCTCCAAAACAGTGGAGTTTTCCCATCAACCTGCCGCTTAGCTGGCTTGGTTTCCCCACAAGACGTACTCAAGTACTGCCACCCAATAGCAGCGATACACCCTTTGCCAACGAATTTGATTATGCCATCCTGGGCCCGATTGAGCTTGGACCGGGACGATTTGCAGAAGTGGCATTTTTTCACAAGCGATCGCGCACGCTGCTGGTCACAGATATAGTGCTGTCAATTCCAGAAGCACCGCCAGAAATTGTTCAACTCGACCCTTACCCCCTGCTTTTCCACGCCAAGGATGATGCCTTCCATAGAGTTTTTGATACTGAAGCTAACCGCCGTAAGGGATGGCAGCGAATTTCCCTGTTTGCTTTTTACTTCCAACCGAGTGCTTTGGAAGTGATTGGCATGGGACAGGTATTTCGCTATGCCCTCGCAGCTACGGATCGTTCTAGGAAAGCTTATTTCGGTTTGTTTCCGTTCAAATGGAAGAGTGATTGGCAGCATTCTTTTCAAGCCCTGCGAGGAGGTGGGCGCTTGCTTGTTGCACCAATTTTGCAGGCTCTTATTCTTAACCGTGCGCCGAGAGAAACTATCGACTGGGCTAACAAAGTAGCAAGTTGGGATTTCCAGCGGATTATTCCCTGTCACCTCGACTCACCGATTGAGGCAACTCCCAGTCAATTCCGGCAAGCATTTGCCTTTCTTGAAAAGCAAGGAAACATTATTGAGCCTCTACCAGAGGAGGACTTTGCATATCTCAGACGACTTTCCGAGAAATTGAGCGATCGCGGTATCACGCCACCACCCAAGGAAAAGGTGTAATAGTTCGTGGTTAGTGGTTCCGATTTGATTCCTAATAAATGTTTGCTACACATCCTGGTATATTTGTCGCATTTTTTTATTTTGATACAAATATTCTCTCTAGTGGTTTGCCAAAGCAACTTTGCGGGGTTTATAGTTGGCGCTTTCGCGCTGAAGCGCTAACTACAAACAATACTTACCCAGCAATTTTGGTTTGGTGGAGTACTAGCTGCTTGGGTGTATCTAAATATGTTTCACCGTGTTTCACCGTTAAAGGGAATCAGTATTAGTTGTTTCTACATAGAATCAAGCCGTTTGCGTAATTGGCTGCTAAAGGCATCTATCGCAGTCACAACTATCAACAACACCAGCATCATGGTTGTAGCTTTGTTGTATTCAAAGCCGTCTATATAACTTTTCAACTGAAAGCCTATACCACCGGCTCCTACTACGCCTAATACTGAAGCAGCGCGAATATTATACTCAAACATCCACAATGTATAACCCAATCCTAATGGTAGGACTTGGGGCAAAATACCGTATTGTGCTATTTGTAATCTGGATGCACCTGTTACTTGTAAAAATTCTATTGAACGAGGGTCAACTGCTTCGATCGCTTGCTGATAAAATTTAGCAAGGTAGCCAATTGTATAGATGCTCAAAGCTAAAGTGCCAGCGGGTGCGCCCAGTCCAGTTGCTGCCACAAAAATTAAACCTAAAATAATTGAAGGAACAGAACGCACTGCATTTTGTAGGAAATTAGCCAACCATCGCAGCCAAACAGGGGAAATATTGCTGGTACTACCAATAGCGATTGGCAAAGAAAAAATTGCGCCGAGGGTTGTTCCCCACAGAGACATTTGTACTGTCTCAATCAATGCCTTCATTGCTATATCAAATACTTTTAGATCCGGTGGAAATAATCTGGAGATAAAGTCGATGACGTGCGGCCAACTATTCTTGATTAGTTCAAAATCGACTTGCAGACCTTGCAATGCCCAAACATAAACTACAATTACAAGGCAGAAAATGAGTAAGCGATTCACCCAAGCAAAGCGTTTCCAGAGACTAGCAAAATGCTTCATTTGAATTGAAAATGAGAGACTAAAAAATTAAAAATAAACAATTAATAATTAATTACATTTCATGTGAATTCACCCTCAGTCGGTAATGTAGAATAAAACTACCTCTTCCCCAATCACCAATCTGCAATTACAGTTTGTAATTGATTCTATTCGCTGACTTTAACTGGGAAAATTGAGCTTGGAGATTGTTACAAGGGCCGTCATAAACGATACGTCCAGCATCCAAGACGATCGCGCGTTGGGCATATTCTGCTGCTATGCCCAGATCGTGCAAAACCGCCACAATAGTCATACCTTGCTGGGAATGTAATTTAGATAAAATATTCATCACTTGTTTGCAGGCCATTACATCTAGACCTGTAATCGGTTCATCAGCCAGAAGGATCTGCGGAGATTGAATTAAAGCTCTGGCGATCGCTACCCTTTGCTGTTGTCCGCCGCTGAGTTGAGTTGTTTTTTGATAGGCCTGTTCTTTTAAACCCAGCTCTTCTAAAAGTTTCAACGCTTGACGGCGATCGCTTTTCGGAAATCCAAACAGTGTTTGCCAAGTCGTCCTCGCACCAAGACGTCCGCACAACACATTGTCAATTGCCGATAGTTGACGAATCAGTCCGCCACCTTGAAACAACATGCTGATGTTACGCCGAATTTGTGGCAGTGTGCGAGGAGTGACTGCCACACCATTAATGTAGATGCTTCCCTGATGAAATGGCACTAACCCAACAAGCGATCGCAGTAAAGTAGACTTACCTGCGCCATTGAGTCCTAGTAAAACGACAAACTCACCCCGGCAAATCTGGCAATTGATACCGTTGAGAATAGGACGGTTTAGGGACGCAGTGTAAGTCGTTTTGACTCCATGACACTCAATGACGGCCTCAGTCATAACCTGCTAGCTGTTTAATTTCCTCTCATACACGTAAAATTAGGATTTCTTTTCTGCTACTTTGAGGGCATCACGTAGTGGTTGTAAATGAGTATTATGATCGACTTCTACTAACTCAGTAGAGTTATACAAGTCGCGTAAAAGTTGGTTATTTTCTGGCTGATTCAATTTCAACATAGCGCTAATAATTTTCTCTCGCATTTGTTGCGGTACATCATCATCAATAGCAACCCCATGGGCTGGAACTCCTGGGATTCCATGCAAAACCCGCAATTGATTCTTTTCTGTCTCGGAAACATACGGTGGAAACAGAGCATATTCTGATACTGCTGCTGCATCCGCTTGACCGCGCAGTACAGCTTGTAATGCTTTGCTGTAGTCGCCACCATATGTGACTCGAGCAAAGAATTGATCTAAGCGATCGCTATCAGGCACAAGTCCTTCTTTAACTAAGACACTGACTGGGAATACAAACCCAGAAGTAGAAGTGGGGGAAGTAAAAGCCATTTTTTTACCCCGCAGTTGTTCCAAAGTTGCTTTTGCTGAGGACTTGCTTTGGAGGGGGCTATCTTTGCGAACAACTATTACCGAACGATAGGTTTGTTTTCCAGAGTAATTGGGACGTACTTCCGCTAAATACAACCGAGCATTTGCCAATTCTTCGGCTTTCAAAGCAGGTTTGCTACTTAAAAAAGCCACATCCACTTGATTTGCTCTCAAAGCTTCCACCGCCGCAGCGTCATCGCCTATCTTGGCCTCAACTGGCATTCCTAATTCTTTAGATAAAAACTTGTTTACTGCATCCACCTTAGTTTCCAAGTCTGTGGAATCTTTACGAGTGGGGAAGGCTATTTTTAAACTAGTCGGTGTTGTTGTCTGCTGTACCTGTTGTGCCTCAGTTTGCTCCAGCGAGTTTTGCGCCTGTTGTTCGGTATCGACTTTGGCATTTTCAGCCTGCGTACAGCCTACCAAGTTAACCGCTAAACTCATAAATGCTACTAATGCGACACCAGCACCCAGCACACCCTTGATACCGACTTTCATTTCTGACTCTCCATTAGGAATTTTTATGAGGTTTTTTGCAAATTTATTTCAATTATAGTGTTAAAACATTAGACTTTTTGATAATAAAAGTCAAGATCAATTGTGTAAAAAGTTGCAACAATTAGAGACGCGAAATCTCGCGTCCCTGCTGTCTGCATTGAGATTTTATGGAATTGTATATTGTATAACTCAGTCACACTGACATAAGTGGGCGGTACTGGACTCGAACCAGTGACATCCTGCTTGTAAGGCAGGCGCTCTACCAACTGAGCTAACCGCCCGCTGTACACAAGAAATCAGTATAGCAAAGTTCCCCCAATCGCGCTAGTATTTTTGGGAAAATATTTGGAAATTTTGCTCATTCTCAATGCCCTCTGGTCGCACACACGATCGCATAACTTTATGGGCTTTGCCATTCATCGCTGGAGTCACTTTTGTTCACACCAAGAGCGGCAACCTCACTTTATTGGTGGCAGGTGGATTTATGTTTGGGGGGCTGATGTTTGGGCCTGACTTGGATATCTACTCCCGTCAATACCAACGCTGGGGTTTATTGCGTTGGATTTGGATTCCTTATCAAAAAAGCTTGCGTCATCGTTCCTTCTTATCCCACGGTCCAATTATCGGCACAACATTACGAGTGCTTTATCTCAGCAGCATCGCAGTAATAGTGGCAATCTTCAGTTTAGCGATCGCCCAAAAGCTGGGAAACCAGTCGTGGAGTTGGCGAGTGTGGAGTGAAACTGTAGGGCGATCACTTACAAATTACAGCACTGAATTTCTAGCACTATTTTTAGGCTTAGAACTAGGTGCAATGAGCCATTCTCTAAGTGATTGGAGTAGTTCGGCATACAAGCGCCTGCAAAAGCGAGGCATTCGCGCTTTGCTACCTAGTGGCAAAATTAAGAAACGTAAACCTACAACTACTCCGTCGAGAAGAACCAAAGCAAAAAAGGTAAGCCGAAGAAAGCAGTAAGTCATTCAGGCATTTCCTTAGTGCCTTGGTGTCTTAGTGGTTAATCAAACACAAATTCACAAACACACAAACTCAGCCGTTATTTTCAAGTAAATATATGTCTAATCTTCAAAAATCAAATGCAGATACCTTAACGGCATTACAAGAATTAATAGATGTGGTGGCAAAGTTGCGATCGCCCCAAGGGGGTTGTCCGTGGGATTTGGCGCAAACTCCCCAAACCCTAACACCCTACGTGATTGAAGAAGCTTATGAAGTGGTAGATGCAATCAAAAGTGGAGATCGAGAAGCGATCGCTGAAGAATTGGGGGATTTACTCTTACAAGTTGTCTTGCAAGCCCAAATTGCTCATGAGTACGGGCAATTTTCTCTCAAGGAAGTAGCGGAAGGTATTGCCCAAAAATTGATTCGCCGCCATCCACATGTATTTGGAGATCGTGTAGAGACGCGACATGTCGCGTCCATCGATCAAGTACGACAAAACTGGGAACAGATTAAAGCCGCAGAAAAAGGAGAATCATCCGCAGAAAATCAAAAACTTAGTACCAAACTGAGTAACTATGCCCGTAAGCTTCCTCCGTTGATGGCAACAATGAAAATTTCCCAAAAGGCAGCTGCATTTGGGTTTGAGTGGGAAAATATTGACGGGGTTTGGGACAAGTTTCACGAGGAGTTACAAGAGTTTCAGCACGCTTTAGCCCATGAAACACCAGAACAACAACAAGCAGAGTTAGGGGATTTGCTATTTTCTGTTCTCCAGATCGCCCGTTGGTATCATCTTGACCCCAGCGAAGCATTGCAAGGAACAAATCAACGCTTTATTCAAAGGTTACAAAAAATGGAAGCATTTGCCGATCGCCCTCTTTCCGATTACTCTTTGGAAGAGTTAGAAACCCTATGGCAGCAGGCGAAAGCACAACTTGCTAAAGGTGGTTAGTGGTTAGTGGATCTGTCTCTTATACACATCT
>JANZYY010000260.1 GCA_026419705.1 Fischerella sp. | reverse complement strand
GTGCTATCCCAACCACTGGTCAGCAGAAGAGAAAATAGGTAAAGACTTTGCCACAGTCCATGCACCTGTAGCGGGTATGGAAAAAATTAATCGCCGCGCTAGCGCTATTGTTAACACAATGATTGTCCAGAAACCAATGGTACGTTTTGCTTGGGGTTTAAGTACTGACACCCGCCTGAACCATCACCCCGAACCACCAGCAAATGTGCCCGTCAAACAATGGCTGGGTAGAAATTTTCATCGGGAGCATCCTCGCTTGTATCTGCGAATAGAGCGCCAAGTGATTTGGGGATTACCAGAGTATGAGGCGGCGCTATTTACTATCCGCACCTACTTTCGGGATTGTAGTGCGATCAAAAAAGACCCACAGTTACGGTGCAAACTATCTGCTGCAATTCGCTCGATGACACCGGAATCTCTTATTTATAAGGGATTGGCAGAGAGTAAAGCCAGTATCCTAGCATGGCTAGAACAAGTATGAGGTATCAAATGGTGACATGTTCGCTGGAATTATAAGTCACCAAGACACTAACAGCGAAGTCCATTGCGGCTTTTGAAACAGGGTCTTTCGTTGATTGATGGAGTTTCCCTATACCCTTAAACCTCTATTTGTTGACAGGGTAAATTTAAGACTATTAGCTGTTGTTCTAATCGTTAGCTAATTAATAAACTTGACCTGTACATCCATGCATTTATTGGAAACAAATGTGATTCAAAAGTGAGTGCAATGTGGTCAGTCAACCTCAAGCTAACTTCTTACTTATGGTAGATGACATAAACAACTTATACCATTTCACAAAAAATCTGATACAAATCAGGCATTCGGGTAGGGTCATTTCGCTTCTGGTACAAAATTCATATGTATCGTGATTAACGTGAAATGGTATTAAAGGTAATGAGCAAAACACAAGCGAAAAATTTGTTAGAACAAATAAGCACTACGAAATTAGTTCACTATTTACTACTCTTTATTCTTGGCTGGGGAATAGTCCAAGTTTTGGCTTATTTTTCCACAGTAATTGTGATTTTTACTTTGGCAGCAGTTTTAGCATTTCTGCTTCATTATCCCGTGCAATGGGTGCAGCGTTTTTTACCGCATACTTTAGCAGTAATTTTAGTATTTTTATTAAGTATTTTAATTATTGTTGGTTTTACATTCACAATCGGTGTTGCAGCTTTATCTCAGGGACAACAATTACTCGGTCAATTCCCAGAGTTTGTCAACTTTATCATATCTTTATTAGAACGACTAGAGGCTTTACTGGATAAGTGGAATTTACAAGTAGATTTAAGTGCTATTGAAGGAGAACTGCGAAATCAAGCTTTAGCAGGAATTGGTGTTGGTTTCGCGACAGTTCAAAGATTACTTGTCAGCTTAGTTGATATTATTTTGATCGCAGTTGTGGCTTTTTTCATGTTGCTAGATGGTGAACGTCTCTGGTATTTCATTCTGAAACTTTTTCCCGAACATCTACGTAACGACTTGACGGTTGCTATCCAGCGGAACTTTTTAGGCTTTTTTTGGGGACGGCTAATTTTATCCGTATTCTTTGGAGTTTCTGCCTATGTTGTATTTTTGCTTTTGCAAGTGCCTTATACATTAATTTTAGCTGCTATTGCTGGAGTTTTTGACTTGATTCCAGGTATTGGAGCCACATTGGGAATTAGCCTTGTGGCTTTGATTGTTTTACCTCAAGGAATTTGGCTCAGTATCAAAGTATTAGTAGGTTGTATTTTGCTCCAACAAGTAGAAGAAAATTTGCTTATGCCTCGCATTATGCAAGGTTCTCTAAATATTAATCCAGTTGTAATGTTTTTCGCGCTATTAATAGGTGCTAGAGTTGCAGGGTTACTAGGAGTTTTTCTTGCCGTTCCGATCGCTGGAGTGATTATTAGTTTATTTGAAATGAATGAGTTAAAGGCAGAGTAATAGCTCGCCTGTTAAAAGTATAGTCCTTCTGTGAAAGGTGAAGTTGAGCATCTCGAATAGGGGAAGCCCCGGTGCGGGTAGGGAATTCTCCTGCTTCCGAACTTTCAGCGCCGTCGCCGTCGTTCCCCAGCATCAAGAAACAGTCATGGACTTTGATTGCGAACCCTCGTAACCGGACGAGCGGAGTAATATTGATAAGTGCCGAAAATCACAGCCAAGATCGCATCCGACATAGGGATTTGTGACATGATGAGATGAAAATCACAGTTCTAAATGTCCTAAATCACAATTTTTGATCTGGAAAATTTCTGTAGGAACTTGGAGAAATTTTAGAGGCGGAAAGCGCCATGTCGTGTGAAATAAATTCAAACATCAAGATACCAATGATTAACCGTGCTTTGGATGTGATTTTTATAGATTTCTTCGCCTTTGCTATTAATACGATGTTTGGTGGATTACTTAAAAGTAAAATATGCAACTATTCTTGGGAAGGAAAAGATGAACATTCACAAGAAGATACGGAATTCCTGGAGCCTCTACCGTGCGATGATGTGCCAGATCCCCTACCCTAGGGGATTGCGGAGCGATTGAGTCAGCGAATTCAAAAAAACTAATCTTCGTTACAAGCGATAAGATCTGTGTACAGATGTGGAGAGCGATCGCCACTATCTAAAAGTAGATCGACACAATTAAAGTTAACTTGTGAAAACCGTCATTCGTCATTTGTCAAGAGTCATTCGTAGGGGTTTCAGGCGTGTTTACTTTTCGTAAATCGCGTTATGTTTACTTCCACCCACCTACTTACCTTCTGGAATTTCCTCACAACTTCCTCAAACTTTCTTTTTAATCTCAAAAAAGATAGAAATACATACCATACACTGTTAAGTCCAGGCTTTGTATCAGTTACGACCATGAAGAGGCGGAGCCTCGAAACCCTTGTTACCGGGTTCAACCTGGGAAAAAGAATCAGAGCCTCTGACTCTTCTACTCTTACAGAGAATGGAGTAACACCTGAGACAACTGTCATTTTCCCATCAAATATCAAATCATTAAAAAATTCCAGGAGGGCAAACTTATGCCATCCGTGCGTTTATTATCTCTTTTCAATCCCTCAAACTACTGGCGAGGGGGCCATGTCAGTATACCCTGGCAACCAATTGCCCAACTATTCCAAATCCCTCCAGAAGAACTAGTATTAAGCGACCTCCGCGATCTTTCACATACACCGATCCACGCTCAAGTAGACCGAATCGATCCCGACGATCCCACTCGCGACACCTTAGTTTTCTGCCTACCAAAACCAATACCACCAAGTTCGGAAGATGACATATTTGCTTCCAGTTTTGTGAGACTAGACCAGGGTAAGCCTATGCCTCCAGAACTGGGTGAACCATTTTTGGAAGTTGTCTACGGAGCTAGGGGAGAGGTACGAGGAGTCAGACTGGTAAACAGTCGCCTGATTGTCTGGTTTAATTTGATACCTACACCAGAGGACGACAAGCGAAACTGGTTTAGTGGTTCAGCTACAAGCGTGCAGCTCGACCATCAGGAAATTCTCGATCCTTTCTTAGCAGCAAAAGGTGAATGGTTGGGACAAGACCCAGAAAAGCGCTGCATGCAAGTAGCTGAGCTTTTGTTACCAGGCCCTCCCCATCCTAAATCACCTTACTATGAAGTTTATCTGTTCAATCATTCTTATCGGCTTGTATCCCAATCGAGTGGTCCTGTAAGAGCTAGCGTTACTATTGCCTCTGAACCTTTCGACTATATTGGTACAGATCCGAACACAGGTATTAGCCATCATTTAGTATGCGAACTTTACCGAGTAATTAGCCTTTATGCTGGTGCAGATTACCTGATTGAGGAACTATTCATCAAAGCCAAACCAAAGGGTGAAGAAGATAAGATCGCAGGTGGATCAGAAGTAGTTAACCTCAGTTTTGCTGTTCGCTACTTTGCCCACATGAACATGGGACTTACAGAAGACATACAGCCTGTATTTCCCATGCCTGATTGGTATGCTGTCGGTTCTGCCATACCCCCCTATCCTGCTTACGGCTTGGCAAATAAAGAACATATAGACTCAGTAACACACCCTCATGAGGGAAATACAAGTTACTTTTCTTGGCAGTTACTACCAGGCAAATATGCAAAATGCGTGCACATGTTCATGCGAGGTCGACCACAAGGATTTGATACACGAGTAGGTCATGCTTGGTACGAACTAATCTATAAGCCGCTCAAGGCTGAGATTTACCGGGATGACTATGTTGTGAAAATGCTTGCAAAACCCAACTTTGCTACTGCTGCTGGTTAGTACTTCTAACAACAGTTGATGTTGCAGTCCCTTGAAAGCTCATTTACTCGTGATTAAGCGTTGCATGCAGAGGCGACCGCAGAAACTGAGTCACCAAGACACCAAGAATTAAATTTTCTACTTGTATATGCAACGTCTGTGATTGGAATCATGATGAGGTCAATATGGATGCCAAAACTACTGAAATCAAACAAATTGCAACACAATTATTAGCTGGAATGCTTGCTAATCCTCACATTTACGCCCAAGTGTCTGATGATATGGCTCGAGGAGCACAAGAGCAAGACTTGATTTTATTGGCAATTGATATGGCTGAGGAATTGATGAAGAAGCTTGACAAAAGAAGTAGTTGAGCAAATGGGTAGACAAGGGAGATAAACAGGAGGAGAACCGGAGGTGGGGAGAAGCAAAGAACCGGAAGTGGGGAGAACCTAAAATTAAACTCAGCCCATCACCCCATCCCTCCAAGTCTTCCTTGTCCTCCCAATTTGAACATTACATAATTTGGTGTTCTAAATACTAGTTACTGGAAGTGCTTATTACCCTTGAACAACGTACGCCAAACCATTAAATTTAAACTGAGTTTCCAGAAAAATTCTGGCTTCTCGATCGCTATTTGCCAAGGAGACAAACATGAGTGACTTCCAAGATTTTCTCAGACATCAATATGCTTATGTTGCTGTAGGAGAATTTAAGCCAGGCAAGTTTGAAGAAGCCAAAAAACTCTACGAACAAGCTGTCTCAATGTATACTACAGGTTTCCAAAAAGCCTATCTGCTGCAACAACCAGGAACTGACAAAGGTATCGCCGTCATTTTTTGGGACAACATCGGTGATATGGAAGCAAATCACAGCGAGGCTTACCAAAAAATTTTAGACAAGATGAACTCTTTGTTTGTTAAGGCTCCTACTACTTCTTTCTATGAGCTTGTCTGTGAAATTGAGCCAGCAGTAGATAAACAAGTTCCAGTCGATTAAGGAATGGGAAATAGGGAAAGAGTCTTATTATTTCACTTTTTCCCTTTCACTTTTAACTTATTTCCTATTACCTGACGAATTTTAGGCTTTCCATCTTCTTGGTAAACATATCAGTAAAAATACTAGCGACGCTACGTTTGCGAAGTTTGATATTGGTACTTACTGACATTCCAGATTGGAGGTTAACTTCACGACCGTTAATCAACAGAGATTGACGCTCAAGAATCACTTTGGCAGGAAATCTGTAGAATGGATAAATTTCGTCTGGAGGTAGAGCATCAGAACCTATCCAGACTAATTTTCCTTTGACATCCCCAAATTCACTGAAAGGAAATGAATCAATTCTAACATCAACTTTCATACCTTCTTTGACAAAGCCAATGTCACGGTTGGTGATGAAGACTTTTGCTATGAGTGACGCGGAGGGAACAATTTTTAGAACTGGGGTTGATGGATTGGTAACAAAGCCTGGGGTTTGGGCTTGTAAATCAAAGATTGTGCCTGAAACAGGGGCTTTGAGTTCCTGGTAACGCAAGTTTTGCTGAGTTTTGCTGATTTGGCTATCAATTTGGGCAATGCGCTGTTCGTTATCGACAATTGCTTTAGTTAGCTGACTATCAATTTCAGCAATGCGTTTTTGATTGTCAGCAATTTTAGCTAGCAACTCGCTTTTGGTTTGGGCGATCGCATTTTGTACTTTTTCACCTGCTTGTGCAATTGCAGACTGAATTCGTTTTTGTTGTTGAACAAGTTGGTCTACTTCTGCTTGGCGACTGCGCACCTGCTGTTGCTGCTTCAAGTATTGGTTTCTGGCTATTCCCCCCTCTGTGGCTAAAGATGTTAAGTCTGTGAGAATTTTTTGTTCTACCGCCAGCAAATCCTTAGCACTAGCCAATTGGACGAGAATTTCTTGTAACTGCTTTTGCAACTGATCTACTTCCAATTTAGCAGTGTTAATGCGCGATCGCACCTCCGCTTGGGCGGATCGCAATCGTGTCTGTTGTTCTGTAGTTAATCCGCCAGCATTCCATGCACCTGTCAATTGCAGTCGGTAAAGTTGATTTTCAGCAACTAATTCTGCCCGGTGTTTTGTTAAATAATTCTGTTGTGAGGGTAGCGATGACAGCTGTCTGGTATTGGGGGAAGTCGTACCACGCATCTGCATCTGGTAATACAGATTTTCTTGTTGCAAAGCAGCGCGAATTTTTAACAGTGAAACTTGTTCAGCACTGTCAACTGTTGGATCTAGGGCGAGGAGTAAATCACCTTGTTTCACTTTTTGCCCATCTCGCACCAAAATCTTTTTTACCCCCCCCGCCATGGGTGCTTGTACTTCTGTGACAGCACCTTCTGGTTCGAGTTTACCTTGAGCAGGAACAGCTTCTTCATATTGTGCGACACAAGCCCAGGCTACCGCTGCAGTAGTGACACCAATTAAGGTCCACGCCACCGCCCTTGGTAAAATTGATGACTGTCGCAAAACTACAGGCTGGTCAAATCTCTTGAACTCTAGCGGTGTCTGAGGAGGAGTTGTTAAGGGCGTTTCTTTCAGAACAGAAACCGGATTTGTACCTTTTTGGGTGTAACCATTGCTGCTTGAAATTGACTGCCGATGAGAGTGAGGATCGTTGGAGGAATTCATCATAAACCTCTTGTGTGGGAGAGTGGGGAGGGGGAGATGGGGGAGTGGGAAAAAATAACTACTAACTACTAACCACTAACTATTGACTATTGACTATTGACTAATAGCGCATTTTGTTGTTTATACAGATGGTAGTAACGACCGCGCCTGGCCATGAGTTGAGCGTGAGTACCGCGTTCTGCTACTTTGCCTTGATG
>JANZYY010000259.1 GCA_026419705.1 Fischerella sp. | reverse complement strand
TTGCATGGGTATGGACGATCGATGGAGCAATCAACCAAGTTTAATGCAGGTATTCTAACACCTTCATCTCTCTAAGAAATTGGTACCCTGAAGCTGAACTTCCCCCCAAGCAAAAGAGCTAATTCTTATCCAGAAGACTTTCAAGCTTTTTAATCGTCCTTGGCGAGTGCGGATTGTTAAAGGGGCTTACGAGTCAAACTTGAGGTGTCGATCCCCCAATTCTTGGTTTATCTTCAGACGTACCAAGATGTACCAATAGTTTGTACCAATAGTTATAGAGCTTGCACTAGGTCACATATACTTGCACTCAAAGCGAGATTGTTTACTTAGCCAGGCTTTAAGTGCTGTTTATAGCACATTCACACAGTATGAGTTCAGCTTGACTGAACTGCAATCCGCCTTGGATTGAATTAGACTTATTTTTTTGCGCTTGGCGAATTGTTTCAGTAAATGCATGTGAAGACAAACCATTTATGTCCAATGCATCAACAAAGCAAACAACTTCTCCTTCTCTGGGTGTGATAGTTGCTTTATTTGCAGGGATTGGAGCCAGGGCTTTTGGTGGATCGATTCCCACCCATGTTTTGCCTATTTGTCTAAAGCGAGGTTGGCTGACGGACAGGGAATGCTTGGAAGTTTTGAATTGGTGTAGATCCCTTCCAGGGACTGGAGCTACCAATATTTCGGCATACTTAGGATATTATTGGCAGAAAACTAAAGGAGCAGTACTGGCGACACTTGCTGTGACGCTACCTGGTTCTGTGGCAATACTAGTGGGAGCAAAACTGCTATCACAACTACCAGAGCAGATCGTCCAAGCATCTCTAACTGCAGTCGTAGCAGCCAGTATTGGAATACTTTTGGAGTTGAACTGGAAGCTGGCTAAATCTGCCATCACAGACTATATTCAATTTCTAGTGGCGATCGCTGCGTTTGTTCTCGTAGGAATTTTGAGAGTTCCTATTCCCTTGGCTTTAGTTATAGTAGTTCCCTTTGCTTGGCATTTGAATCAAAAAAAATTAAAAGAATGACTGATTTTGCTGCTAATGCGCGTATTGCTTGATTTATTTTTCACATTTGCATATTTGGCTTTGATTAGTATCGGGAATTCAAGGGCTGTCATATCAGAAATGGAACGCCTGGTTGTTAACGTACATGGGTGGATGACTCATCAAGCTTTTGTTGAAGCTTATGCAATGGGGTTATTGGTACCGGGACCGAATATGCTTAATGTTCTACTGATCGGCAATCACGTAGCTGGTTTACCAGGGGCTGTAGCTTCTGGACTTGGGATGTTTGGTCCGACTTCATTTTTGCTAGCAAGCGTAGCCTGGTTCATAAAGCAACCAAATCCTCCCGCCTGGATCAAGCAATTTCATACTGCTTTAGGTCCGATAAAGATTGGTTGGATGTTAGCAACAGTTTGGAATCTTGGCAAGGATACAGTATTCCTTAAGGATATATTCAGCACTGTCATCTGTTTTTTAGCACTACTGTTGTCAGTTCGGGGTTTACTGAATGCAAGCTGGGTAATAGTGTTGGCATTGTTGGCAGGAGCCATCAAGGGTTTTTTTTCTAACTAACTTCGTGTTTGGATATTAGCAGCAAAGGTTGTTTCTTTATTCAATAAATCTAAAAATCTAAATAGTAAACCTATAAAGCAGTATATGAAATTTAGGAACGATAATCTATTTACGTTTTTTGCTTTAAAACGCAGCGGACATCATGCTGTCATGGTTTGGCTAGCTTATCACTTTAGTCTGCCAGTCTTTGTTTTGAACAACATAAAGCCCTACACAGACCCATACTTGACTACTGCATTTAACAATAACTGGGACAAGGAATCGGACTGGTTAGTTCACATTGACGTTGAAGATGTTGAACCAATTCGGAACGTACACAAGCATTGTCTAATGATAAGTATTCAAGATTTTGATATCACCAGCCTCAAAGATGGAAGAGACTTTATCTGGGAACGTCAAAGAACAATTGGAGAAAGCTCGAAGCTTTTTAACATTTTATTCCTCAGAGATCCATTCAATATGCTGGCTAGCCGTTTACACAAACCTGGTCTGGTTCCTAAATTAATAGACAATTCAGAAATTTTAGATATGTGGGAAATTTATGCTGAGGAATATCTGGGAATAACTAATTTTATAAAATCTAAGATAGCGGTCAATTACAACTTATGGTTTTCAAGCATTGACTACCGCAAACAATTATCTGAACAGTTTAGGCTTGCTTTCACAGATGCTGGACTCAATATTGTTCCCAAATGTTCAGGTGGTAATGGAAGTAGTTTTGATAAAAATGCTTATGATGGTAAAGGAAACCAAATGAAAGTATTGGAACGATGGAAAGTTTGCAAGGAAGATAAACGTTTTCACGAAGCATTCCGAGAAAGACACAAACTAGCTAATTTGTACAGGAAAATTTTTCCCTATGACCCAGAACTTGAGTCATTTATGCAGGCAATAGGGATTTAGATAAAACTCAAATCAAGTTACTAAAATTGCTTGTAATATTACGAACAAATCGAAATCATGAAACATAAAGGCGTAATATTATGGCTTACGGGCCTTAGCGGTGCTGGTAAAACTACAATTGCAAGAGGAATAGAATGTAAACTTAAGGCACGTAATTGTTTAGTTGAAGTTTTAGATGGTGATGAAATTAGAAGCCATCTTTCCAAAGAACTAGGATTTACTAGAGAAGATAGAGATACTAATATTCGCCGCATTGGTTTTGTAGCAAATCTGCTGAGTCGAAATGGAATTGTGGCGATTGTAGCTGCAATTAGCCCTTACCGGGCTATCCGTGATGAAATTCGGATGATGAATGAGAACTTTATAGAAGTTTATGTTGATGCGCCGCTTGAAGTTTGTGAGGCGCGAGATGTAAAAGGTTTATATGCTAAAGCTCGCTCTGGTGAAATAAGGAATTTTACAGGAATAGCAGATCCCTACGAACCTCCCATCAATCCAGAAATTATTTGCCGCACAACAAAAGAAAGTATTGAGGAATGTATTAACAAGGTGATTGCAGAATTAGAGCGACTAGAATATATTCCAATCTGGAATCAAATGAATCAGTGTTAATCAGAAGAAGGGGTGCATAAGATGTTAACAGATAATCATCAAATGGTTAATAAAGACGATTTTGTATCAAATTTAGATGATAAAGAAATTTTTGAAGCATCTAAAAAAATTGATATTAGTCAGGTAACACTAAAAATTAGGAAAGTTGCAGAAATTTCAGAGCAAGAACAACAAAGACTATTTGAGATATTCAACAAATTTAAATTTGTTATACTGCAATCTGAGCCATTGCTTAATCCTCAAGAAAATTTGTTAGCTTTAAAGATTTTTTTTGGGTCGATAATAAAACATAAACGTTCTGACGAGAATGGCATTGTTTCGGTTGAAAACTTAGGCAATTTCACCGATAGTACTGATAGTAATTCTCAACTTTTGTCTGCTAGCAATCAGATGTTTTCAATGCATACAGATGGCACATATGAGAATGAACCTCCTAGAGTTGTTGCAATGCAATGTATAATGCCTTCTAAAAATGGAGGCTTGTCTCAAATTGTTTATGGTGAATCTGTTTATGAATATTTAATGGAAAATCACTTTCAAGAATTGCAGAACTTACTTACTCATACAATAACAATAACAAGAGGTGACCAAACAGCTACACGAGCGATATTTCTTGAAAAAGAAGGCAGGATATCAATAACTTTCAGAGCAGATTCGGTTGTCTCAATTGCAATGCCACCTGAAGTTAAAAAAGCTTTCAACATTATCAAAGAGTATGTTAATTCCCCAAATAATCAATTGATATTTAAACTTAAAGCCAATCAAATTTTGTTACTTGACAATACTAGCGTGCTACATGGAAGAACATCTTTTCCAGATAATGAAGTTCGCAAGTTGAATAGAGTATGCTTTGATGGAATTTCAGAATATTCTCATCATCTAAAATTTGGATTTATCCCTAAAAACAAAATTTTAAGTTCTTAAAAAGTCTATCAAAAAAAATATATATTCTGTTCTCGTTCAAGGAGTGAAACATGCAATCTCAAGTGTCTTCAAACATACAAATTCAGAATGAGCACATAGGCAATAATATAGAGCCTCAACTCTTTCGGCTCAGAACCCAGCTTTTGAGCAAAGGAAGAAGCGACTATGTCTTGGCTAGTACCGATCTGATGAGTATCAGAATCAAATGTTATGCCCAGGGTGGAGAAAATGTTCTTCACGCTCATCCTGCTGAGGATCATGCCTTTGTCATACTAGCTGGAGCAGCAAGATTTTCTGGCAAGGAGGGTGAGCTTGCCATGCTTACCAAAAATCAGGGTATTTTGCTTCCCAATGGCTTTTGCTACAAGTTTGAAAGCTGTGGGGAAGAACCTCTGGTCATGTTACGATTAGGAGCACAAAAAGAAAAACTTGAGATTAACCGTATTGGTCTTGATGGAAAGTCTTTACCTGGTAAATCTAAGGAGAATAAACACGAAGATGGTGTTCCAATTGAAGGTCTTTATTACGAGTAATTACCCCTAGAAGGAGGTGCTTGCTAATTCAGCAACTCCTCCATTTTTCACAAAAAACTTTAAAACTTAAAGGTAGTCCGAACTGTTCCTACAAAAATGCTGTCATTATTATCGTTGTGTTCTGGATTGGTAATGACAAATAAACCAGGGGTAATAGCAATATTATCTGTAACTTGTAACCGATAGAAACCTTCTATATGTAAAGAGGTATCCTTATCAGCTTCCAGACTACTTTCTATAACTTTTGGTGGCATACCAATGACAATCCCAGCCAAATTACCTTTTCCTCCCAAGTCTCGAAAAGCTAAATTCACAGCATAGTTCAAGATATCTGCGTTGTCATCACTGACTTCCGACCGTGCAGATGAGTAGCCTAACCAACCAGAAACTGTAAATTGAGGACTAAGCTGCCAAGTGGTTTCTAAGCCAAAGTGATCTGCTGAAGTAGCAACATTACCAAAGGGTCTAATGGCGTTGGCACTACCCGTACTACCTGTAAGGTTAACGCCACTATTGCCACCCCCTGCATAATAGGAGCGAACGTAAGTCAAGCCTATATCCCAATTCTTAATTGGCTCAAAAATAAATTGTGCCAATACTCCGTAGTTACCATTAAAAAGCCCGTTTTTCTCAGCAGGATTTTCAGCATCGCTAGCCATGTACGCTAAAGTAAGATTGGCGCGAGCGCTAAACTCGTAGTTGATACTTAACCCAGCACCGTCACTTGTTCGGTAAATAGGACTAAATCGCCCAAAGCGGGAAACTGCACTGCTACCAGAATTTTCTATCGGACTTAGTGTTTCTGCAAGGTCATTTAATTCAGTTTCGGCAGCAGCAAGGGTGACTTTCACTCTATCGCTCAATGGAAAATAATAGTACAGGTCATCGATCCCAATTCGGCTGTCTTCATCACCATCAAATCCTAAACGAGTCATTCTAGTACCTGTGACACCACCCTGAAACTCAGTGATGTTTCTGGCTTGCAAGCGCACTCTCAGCAGGTCTTTACCAGTGAAGCTAGTATCAAAATTCAAGCGGGTGCGGTATGCGAATATGACATTATCTTGCAAGTCTGAGTTGTTATTTGCATCATCATCTATGTTAGCTGCATCCTCACCAAAAACACCAGCTACTGCAAAGATAGCTTCTCCATTGAGTTTTGTAGTGGTAGAAAACTGATTTGCCTCTATTTCAGCTGTACGAGCTTCTAGTGCATCTACACGGCCACGCAGGGTAGCCAGTTCTGCTGCAAACTCCTCTTGCAGCTTTTGAAGTGTGGCTAAATCCCCTTTAGTTACTAAATCACTTGTAGCAGTGGCAACAAGTTCATTCACCCTGTCTAAACAAGCATTCAAACCAGCAGCAAATTCGTATCGCGTCATTGGTCGATTGCCTTGATACGTGCTGTTTGGGTAGCCAGCAATACAACCATACCGTTCTATCAGAGATTGTAGTGCACTAAATGCCCAGTCTGTAGGCTGTACATCGGACAATTGAGAAACGGAGGTAACTTGTCTCTGATTGGTTTGAGAAAATTCAGGTATTGCAGCAGACTCAGGCTGAACTTGATTATTGACCGATTCTTCAGCTCTGACTGTTGAGGGTAAGACAACACAGCTTGCTACTATGACAGCAGGGCTAAGTAGCAAAGAGTTTAATCTTATTCTTGATATCACTTCTTCACACCTAATCTTTTTCTAAAGAGTTGCTTCCTAAGCCAAGTGAAACGCCGTTATTAATAACTGCTATTTCTTTTATTCACTTTCGTTTTCAAATCTAAAATCAACAAGTACTCTAAAAGCTTTTTGTCGGCTTATCAGCGCAAAGGAACAAGCCCTGCTTTTTCAACAATCTGCTGACCTTCTTTGGAAAGTAACATATTGACGTAAGCTTCCCCAGCTAGTTGATCGATTGTACCGTCCTTGCGATATACAATAAACCGACGCCGGGCGAGGGGGTAAGAAGAATCTCTGATTGCGGCAGTATTCATCCGCTTGCCATTATCTATGAAAGGTTGCACATATTCTTGGGAGTTAGCTTTAGCAATCGCAAGGGGGCGAACTGTTTGTTGACCCATAATGAGTGCACTTCCTCCAAAGGAAATTCCCCCAGGAGTCGTTGCAACCTTACGAATAGCCTGAGTATAATTAGAAACAATCTTTATGTTGGGATTGAGTTGGTCAATTTCTTTCCCAAGAAGCTCGTTCAATACATTGGAAGCTTTAGGACTTCTTGTAAAAGCTACTATTGCCAAATCCTGTCCTCCCACCTGCTTCCAGTTAGTTATTTTACCCTGATATATATCTTGAAGTTGATCAACTGAAAGTCCTGGAATGGAAATACCCGGATGGGTAAAGACGACAAGCGCATCTAAAGCTACTGGTACTTGCTTTAACTGAAAGCCTCGTTGTTGAGCTTTGCTATATTGAGCTTCATCAAGAGATGCTGCGTACAGAGTAAAACTGAGTTGACTATCAATCACCATAGCTACACCCTTTTTGCCACCAGGTTTACCACTGTCTCTT
>JANZYY010000258.1 GCA_026419705.1 Fischerella sp. | reverse complement strand
AACCAACAAGAGTTAAACCGGTGGTGGTAATTAAACAACTAAGTGCAAAAGCAATTGGTGGAAATTCTCAAACAGGCGTAAAAACTCGTGACTTTTTAAGGTACAAATGAAGCGAATTGGTGTAATTGGTGGCGGACAACTTGCTTGGATGATGGCAGGAGCAGCAAATAAGTTAGGAGTAGAATTGGTAGTGCAAACTCCTAGCGCTAACGATCCTGCTGTAGCGATCGCGCATGAGACTGTTTTCGCCCCAGTTGATGACGCTGCGGCTACAGAAATATTAGCCACAAAATGCGATATCATCACTTTCGAAAACGAGTTTGTTAACCTCGAAGCATTATCACTCTTAGCGAAGAAAGGTGTTTGCTTCCGCCCAAGCTTAGAAGCATTAGCTCCGCTTTTAGATAAATATCATCAACGCTATTATTTGCGCAAGTTGGGCTTACCGGTTCCCCGATTTTTTGACATTAACGGCATTTTGAAAGAGAATACTAAAGGTGGAACTAAAAAGCTGGGATTTCGCAGCCAAGAATTAGGAATTGAAGATGAAAACATTTCTAAATTTACACAAATTCTGGAATTAGATTTTCCTCTTGTTTTAAAAGCTCGCCGTCATGGTTATGATGGTCAAGGTACATTTATTGTTCATGATATAGACACTCTGCAGCAAAAATTAGCATCTGCGATAGCTCAAAAATCTACCTTATCTACGCCAGTTTTTTTATTAGAAGAATTTATCCCATTTGTACAAGAGTTAGCAGTAATTGCGGCACGCTCTGTGCATGGAGAAATAGTGATTCATCCAATTGTAGAAACTCAACAAGAAGAACAAGTATGTCGGCGGGTAATTGCCCCAGCTAATATTTCACCACAAGTAGCAGCAGAAGTTGAAAATATTGCTCGTACACTTCTTAATAGCTTAGAAGCTGTAGGAGTTTTTGGCATTGAACTATTTCTGACTGCCGAAGGTCGAGTGCTGGTGAATGAAATTGCACCCCGCACTCATAATTCTGGACATTTTTCTCTTGACGCTTGTGAAACATCTCAATTCGAGCAGCATTTGAGAGCAGTTTGTGGCTTACCTTTGAAAAATCCAAATTTCCTTTGTCCGTGTGCTATTATGGTAAATCTGTTGGGCTACGAAAAATCCCAAAGCAATTACATTGCTAAACGCCAACAACTCGAACAAATTCCTCAAGCCCACGTCTATTGGTACGGCAAAACCGAATCGCGTCCCGGTCGAAAATTGGGACATGTTACGGTATTGTTAAGCAATCAGAACAGGGATCAAGCAATGGCGATCGCCCAGACCATAGAAAATATTTGGTATCCCAATTAAATTACCAAAAAAATCAAATTCAATACCCACAAAATTATTTTTAAAAGCTATAATCATATTAATTTCACTGCGACGTTGGTGACTGCCAACAAGTTTTGTGATCTATGACTTGAAAGTTAAGGGAACCAATCAGTTTTCGTGGCAGTAGACCGGGCATGTACCCGGAAACTTTAAACGAAAAGCATCGGTACCCACCTGGTTTCTCCAGGTCAAAAACTTAGGTAAAACGGCGTTGCGGTGAGTTAAAACGCTAAAATTATTAGCTCCCTCAGTCAATCAAGACTCGGGAGCTTTAACCATTATATTATTTATTATTATTCTAGGTAGAAAATAGAAAGAATAAATTAAGTGATAGGGGATTGGGAAAGAGTTTTCCTAATACCCAATCTCTAAATATACTTTCCATCAAGTTCGGTTTCCTCAAGTAGTGCGATCGTCAAGCTCTCTATCTCCTACTTTCTTCGTGTTGCTGTTTTCAAAGAAACTGTATCAATTGATTCTAAATTGTTTAGAAATAAGAGTTAGAATGCCAAAATTGCGATAAATTGTGGTTAAAGCTCTCAAAAATATTGTTACAAAAATTCATTTATACCGTGTTTTCAGCCTCGGTCTTGAAATTAGATAATGGTCTGACGTTGATTCATCAAGAAATTCCCACTACTCCTGTAGTTGTGGCTGATGTTTGGGTGCGTGCTGGTGCCAGAATGGAACCGGAACCTTGGTTTGGTATGGCTCACTTTTTAGAGCATATGATATTTAAGGGGACTGCAAAACTCGCGCCGGGAGTCTTCGATCAAACAATTGAAAACAGGGGTGGGGTAACGAATGCAGCCACGAGCCATGACTACGCCCATTACTGTATCACTACAGCTTCTCCTTTCCTAGAAGATACTTTACCTTACTTGGCAGAACTGTTACAGAATGCGGCTATACCAGAAGATGAATTTTATTGTGAACGAGATGTAGTTATAGAAGAAATCCGCCAAGCACAAGATGACCCCGACTGGATAGGATTTCAAGCGCTTATCCAAAGCATATACCAGCGCCATCCTTACGGACGTCCTGTGTTAGGAACACCACGAGAACTTATGCAGCAGTCACCAGAAGCAATGCGCTGCTTTCACCGCAATCATTATCAACCAGAAAACATGACAGTAGTGGTTGTTGGAGGAATTACCGAGGAATCTGCTTTCGATCTAGTCAGCAGTACATTTCAGAATTTTGGCGATCGCTGCTGTGACTGTCCGCAAATTCCGGAAATCGCACAACCAATCATAGCAGGAATTCGGCGTCAACAATTAGATTTACCACGACTGGAACAAGCACGGTTATTAATGGCGTGGATTGGACCAGGAGTTGAACAACTCCGCGACGCCTACGGCTTAGATTTGCTCTCAGTACTACTTGCAGAAGGGCGAACATCACGCTTAGTACGTGACTTGCGGGAAGAACAGCAACTGGTGCGGGGAATATGCAGTAATTTTTCCCTACAAAGAGATTCAAGTTTATTTACAATAACTGCCTGGTTGCAGCCAGAAAACCTTGAACGCGTCGAGTCTTTAATCCGCCATCACTTGGATGACTTACTCACCTATGGCATCAGCGAACAGGAATTAGCTCGTTGCCAACGATTACTATGTAATGATTTTGCATTTTCCACAGAAACGCCAAATCAGCTGGCGGGACTTTACGGATACTATAACACCATTGCTCAAGCAGAACTAGCCATGACATATCCAGAAAAAATCAAGTCTTTTAATACTCAACAACTGCAAGAATTAGCACAAGAGTATCTTTCACCCAACCATTACGCGGTGACGGTACTTAAACCTTGTTAGTGTTTGTTGTTTGTTGTTTTTTGTTGTTTGGAACAATCACCAACCACTAACCACCAACTAACAACAATCAACCACCAACCATCAACCATCAACCACTCCAAATGACAACCTCCCTACAAAAATCCCATATCCATCGCACTGTATTAAACAATGGCATAGTGTTATTGCTGTCAGAAAATCCGACAGTAGATATCATCGCGGCGCGGATTTTTATCCGTGCTGGTAGTTGTTACGAAAGTCGAGAGCAGGCTGGACTAGCACATTTGCTGTCTGCTGTACTGACAAAAGGATGTGATGGACTATCGAGTTTAGAAATAGCTGAGCGTATAGACTCTGTGGGAGCAAGTTTGAGTGCAGATGTTGCTACCGATTATTTTTTGCTGTCTTTAAAGACAGTAACATCAGATTTTGCGGAAATTTTAGCATTGGCGGGGCAGATTTTGCGATCGCCGACATTCCCAGAAGCCGAAGTCGAACTAGAACGGCGCATAGCTTTACAAGATATTCGTTCGCAAAAAGAACATCCATTTAGCATCGCCTTCGACCAACTGCGCCAGATCGTATACCAAGATCATCCCTATGCAACCTCAGCATTAGGAGATGAATCAACCATGAGCCGCATAACTCGTACAGACTTACAGCGGTTTCACCAAACTTATTTCCGTCCAGATAATCTAGTAATTAGTATTGCTGGTCGAATCGCACCAGATACTGCTGTAGAAATAGTAGAAAAAGTATTTGGTGATTGGCAAGCGCCCGTTGATTCCCCACCGCCTGCACTAAATTTACCAAATCTCACCGTGCAACCGCAAATAGCGATCGCACCCCAACAGACGCAGCAATCAATAGTCATGTTGGGTTATGTCGGAGCAGCAGTGCATTCTACCGACTACGCAGCCTTGAAATTGCTATCTACATACTTGGGAAACGGACTTTCCAGTCGATTATTTGTGGAATTACGTGAAAAGCGGGGTTTAGCCTACGAAGTATCTGCGTTTTATCCAACAAGGCTTTTTCCTGCAACCTTTGTAGTTTACATGGGTACCGCTCCCGAAAATACTCAAATAGCCCTCAAGGGATTGCAAAAAGAAGTTGATTTACTATCTACCAGCCCACTTGCAGAAGTAGCGCTACAAGCAGCTAAGAACAAAATACTAGGACAGTATGCCTTGGGTAAACAAACTAACGGTCAACTTGCTCAGTTATATGGTTGGTATGAAATTTTAGGGCTAGGAATTGAATTTGATCAAGAGTTTCAAGAATTGATTGCGAATGTTAGCATTGCTGATGCAATGACAGTAGCTTGTCGATATTTACAGGAACCTTATGTATCTCTGGTCGGTCAAGAGGAAGCAATTAAGAGTGCAATTTCTTCCTGATATCAATTTCCCAGACCACTCACTGATTGCTTTTTACACCCTTTTGCCATAAGAGTATTACCAGAAACTATACCAGGGGCAAGTTTCAATGAAAAGCAGCATGAAAACCAGTATCTTGGGTTACTCTCATTTATTGCACCCATTCAGATGCTGTGTGCGGAAAGGGAAACAGAGGTATGAATCATACCAGGTTGCCATCAAAGATGGTAAGTCTCGAATGTGGGAAGATAGGGAGAACCGGAGAACCGGACGTGGGGAGAACCTAAAATTAAACTCTCCCCATCACCCCATCACTCCATCAGTCTTTAGGACTAAACGCAACTTCGTATCATTATTGGGGATGGAAATACTGTTATTTTCTCCTATACCTCTGCTTGTTTGCTCCTCTGCTTTAGTATCAGTTGCAGCACCTTCACAACAAATTGCCCAAGTAGTTGCACAAACTAGCATCAACCGTCCCACTCTCACACCAGGTAGTCAAGGGGAATTTGTATCAGAACTTCAAGCAGCGTTGAAACTTTTAGGCTTTTATACGGGTACAGTGGACGGAGTTTATCACGAAACAACAGCTAAAGCTGTTTCTCAGTTTCAACAAGCAGCGGGCTTAAGTGCAAATGGTATTGTTGATGCAACTACTTGGCAGAAACTTTTTCCAGGTGAAGCGATCGCGTCTTCATCTCCTACTCCCAGTAGCTTTCCTGTTCCATCTCAAACCGAGAATAATTTTACACCTGTTTTAACTCAGATCGGGAATAATTCCCCCATAAACGCTACTCCTCCTGAGCCTACCCTCACAACACCTCCTAGACAAGCTACGCCTGCAAATTCTCAAAACAAGCCTGTAACACGCTCATCGTCTGTACGCACCCAAAAAATTCCTGCCGTTCAATATACCTCGCAAGGATTGCCAATTTTACGTTTTGGAATGCGCGGTTCTGAAGTTGCGAAATTGCAACAAAGACTACGAAAACTTGGTTACTTTAGAATCAATGCTGATGGCAACTTTGGCAAAGAAACCGAAATTGCAGTCAAAGACTTACAAAGTCGCTACGACCTGAAACCCGACGGTGTAGTTGGTGGTGCAACTTGGGAACTTCTACTGCAACAGCGTTAGTTTTTGGGCTTTAAGTTTATCGATCGCTCAAATTCAACAATTGTTACAAACCTACAAAAATATTTGGGTGGAAGAGACGCGAAATTTCGTGTCTCTACATTTTTTCAAAAAATTTTTCCACTTCCCCTTGACTCTCCAGTCTACTGGAGATTCCAGAATGGAATTACTTCATAGAGGCAGGATTGAAACATGACGTTACAACTAAAAGTTCCGGACATGGCTTGTTCAGCTTGTGGAGAAGCGATCGCAAAAGCCATCCAAGCAATTGACCCTACCGCTAAGATTCAAGCCGATCCGCAAACGAAGCTAGTTAGCATCGAAACACAGGTATCCCAAGCAGCAGTTAAGGAAGCAATTACAACTGCTGGCTATTCAGTTGCATGACATTGAACTAGTGCAGGTGGCAGAAATAACTATCCAGTTGAAACAAGCTGGTCTCTTGCACCATATCCTCCTTACCGGGCTTTCTCGTTTCTCTCGTTACCAGCTTGAACCTGGTAAGGAGGATGGTGGGCTGCTGACTCCTGTCTTGTTGTACTAGGTGCATGCAAAAGAGCAATCCAATGGAACATACCACACTTAAATTGCGTGGCATGAGCTGTGCTTCTTGTGCCATGACCATCGAAGACGTGATTAATTCTGTTCCCGGTGTGAATAAATGTAGCGTGAATTTTGGAGCAGAACAGGCAACAGTTGAATATGACCCCAGAAAAACCGATTTACAAGCTATCCAAGATGCGGTGGATGCTGCTGGGTATTCTGCATACCCACTCCAACAACAAAATTTGCTCCCGGGAGAAGATGATACCGAGAAAACTGCTCGCTTGCGGGAATCCCGTTACCTGCTGCGAAAAATTGTTGTGGGTGGGGTGATTAGTGTTCTGTTATTGATTGGCTCATTACCGATGATGACAGGGTTGGCTTTGCCCTTGATTCCTATGTGGCTGCATAATTCTTGGCTGCAGCTGGTGCTGGCAACGCCTGTATTATTTTGGTGCGGTGCAGACTTCTTTAAAAATGCTTGGAAGGCGTGCAAACGCCATGCTGCCACAATGGATACCTTGGTTGCTCTTGGTACGGGCGCAGCTTATGTCTACTCCATTTTTGCCACAGTTTTTCCCGGTTTCTTTACAGCTCAGGGATTGATGCTGGATGTATATTACGAAGTAGCGGTCGTGATTATTACCTTAATTCTGTTGGGACGGTGGCTAGAAAATCGTGCTAAAGGACAAACCTCTGAAGCGATCCGCAAGCTCATAGGATTGCAAGCCAGAACTGCTCGTCTAATTCGCAACGAACAAGAAGTAGATGTCCCTATTCAAGAAGTACAGGTTGGTGATATCGTACTTGTTCGTCCTGGTGAGAAGATTCCCGTAGATGGAGAAGTAATAGAGGGAACATCCACAGTTGATGAAGCAATGGTG
>JANZYY010000257.1 GCA_026419705.1 Fischerella sp. | reverse complement strand
CCAAACCAAAATTGCTGGGTAAGTATTGTTTGTAGTTAGCGCTTCAGCGCTAAAGCGCCAACTACAAACCCCGCAAATAAGGGATTTCCAAGAAATAAATTATCCCGGATTGTGGGGTGGGCATCCTGCCCGCCCTTCAGATATACCCATCCCACAAGAAAATTTGGGATGTTTTTTTATTTGAAAGTCCCTAAGCGCGATCGCACTTCTTGACTCTCAAGCCCAGTTATTAACTATTCCAAACAACCACCAACTAACAACCACCAACTATTTCTCAAAATCTCTGATGTGAATCCGGAATCAAGAGAATTTCTTTTGTATTTCCAGATAGATGTGCAAAAAAGAGGTGTTTTCTTAGAAACAAGCATGAATTCCGTTGAAACTTGTAAAACTCATTAATAATTTTAATGTTTCCTGACAATCATTTTATTAAGCTAAGCACTGAGGTGAAACTGCAATAGCTCAACCAATGGTAGTCTATAAATTACTGCTCAAAATCAAACAAAAACTTTCTTTGTCTGTGGAGTTTTTCCCGGACAATATCAATCAAACCTTTGATGGAGCCTTGATCCCTCAGCACTTAGCTACGGTTTAAGTAACAAACAAAAAAAGTAAATTTTTTAACAGGAGAAATAGGGTGCTTAACCTTATCAAAAAGTTCCTTCCCGCTCGTCAGTTGAGACTTCCCTTACTTGGTTTACTTCTCATTCTTGGTGTTGTTGGTGAAAGAGCTAAACCTGTGTTAAGTAGCCAGTTCGCAAGATTACATGCTCCTACACCCCAAGAATTTAGCAATCAAATAACCACTCGTACTTGGTTACAACGCAATTCTTCGCCAGATTTGCAAGCCACAGATAAAGCAGTTCGCTTACGCAGAGTACTTGCTAACTCAAATCCCCTACCAAGGAAAGCTGGTGTGAAATCTAAAAAGGAGTCTCCACAAATTGCTGTCAATCACCAAACAACTTACACTTGGTTGCAGCGAAATTCTCCCATATCTACAGAAGTTCCTGCTGAGTCTTTATCTCCGGAATTAGCAGCAGAACCTACAACTACGCCACGCAAAAGTGCACCTAAAGCATCTATAAAAACCACAGAAGTGGGTTCAAAAGTGAATTTCCCCAAACGAAACGGCATTTACCTTTACGGACAATCACCACAACCAGGACAGTTGGGGCAAGGATATATCATTTTTGAAAAGCGCCAAAGTCAGGCGATCGGTGCTTTGTATATGCCAGATTCTGAGTTTAGTTGTTTTAAAGGTACACTCAACCCTTCAGGAGAATTAGCAATGACTGTCAGGGGTTATCCTGGTGAGTTTAGTCCATCGCAATTAGCTGCACGTGATGGGCTGCTGCGGATGAATGACGATCGGCCATTCACCTACGATCATTCAGTCGCACTGCAAGACTATTATCGATTAAGGTCTATCAGCCGTACCGATCGCGAAATTTTGCAGATGTGTAAGTCTAACCTGTAAGGTTCTGGATCAAAAACATCAATTCATAATTCATCATTCATCATTAAAATTCAATTCCTGGTTGAGCTTTCACGCCTTGATCGCGGAAAGGATGTTTAACAAGGGTCATTTCTGTTACCAAATCAGCGTATTCGATTAATGCTGTGGGTGCACCTCTACCTGTAAGAATCACGTGCTTGTCGGCTGGTTTTTGCGCCAACCCCTCTAGAATCTCTTCAACACGCAAGTAACCAAGCTTAATCGCAATATTGATTTCATCTAACAATACTAACTTGAAGTCTGGGTTGCGGATGTATTCTAACCCTTTTTGCCATGCGGCTTGTGCTTTTTCAATATCGCGATCGCGGTCTTGAGTTTCCCAAGTAAAGCCCTCGCCCATAGCATGAAAATGTAACTGCTCTGACCAAAGACTGAAAACCTTTTTTTCAGAAGGTTCCCAAGCTCCTTTGATGAATTGAACAATCGCAACTTTATACCCGTGACCGAGCGATCGCAACACCATTCCCAACGCTGCTGTTGTTTTTCCTTTGCCATTGCCAGTATGAACTATTATTAACCCCTTCTCTGGTATCGCTTGTGCTATGCGTTTATCCTGCACTTGTTTGCGTCGCTGCATCTTTTGGCGATACTGCTCATCAGTTAGGATAGGGGATGAGGCTTCTTCCATTAATTGTTGAGCTTCTGAGTCTAGGTTTAACTCTGTTTGATTGTTGGCGTGCATACATTTCTCCTGGAAAAAATATATAAGAAAATGTTATATCAACCAGGAGCGATGCAAAACCAATGCGGCACCTAATTTCAATGCAGTACAATAAGCCTGTTAGCTTTGATATTGGTTAGGTGCTGCAAATAAAAAACATTCCAAGCTTTCTTGTGGGATGGGTATAGCTGAGGGGCGAGCTGTCTTGTCCACCCTACAATCGAGGATAATTTATTTCTTGGAAATCGCTTAGCTTCCGTATTTTACTGGGTGTCGCTAGCACTTCTTTTTGCAGTATCTGGATATACAGAGCAAAAATCTGCAACAGCTTCTGCTGAATTCTTTGCCAATTCTCTGAAGGCGTTCGCCAGGCTTATCCTCTGTTTGGCGAGCTTCCCCAAACCACTCTCCTACAGTTTTTGGTCTGTCAAAATCATTCTGTTGTACCTGCTGGCGAACTCTCTCACCCAAGTCTTGGTTATTTGGCGCAGGGTAAGCATTTGTTGTCAATAATATAACACTGGCTAGGGCAACAGCCAAAAAATGTTTTACTCGAAGTTCCTTAAACAGAGAACAGATATGAGCGATCGCACTAGAAATTGTTTGTAGTTAGCGCTTCAGCGCGAAAGCGTCAACTACAAACTCCGCAAAGTTGCTTTGGCAAACCACTAGCTTCTATATGCAAATAACCGCATGAATAGAGTTATAGGTTAGTGATGAAATTTGGTAAAAAAAACAACCTATTTTCGAGCCAATTAGTTTTTTCGAATACAGATCCCAGACTAACTGTAAAAAATTAATTATTCCTGGGAATCTTTATGCTAAACGCGATCGCACCTTGAGGTTTCTCCAGTTAAGACAATGCATGGTTAACATTAGACTCGGCGTATTTAGTGTTGGGAGTAAAACAATGTCAAAACAGCTGGGAAAAAAAATCGCACCCACACCTATGTCCAAAGAAATTGGGGTAGTTGATTTGATCGATAATTATTTTACCGCCTACAATTCGGCACGGTTGCGGGAAGCGTGCCAGCTGATCAGCCGGGATGTGCTACAAGAAGGTGTAACAGTGGGGGTTAGCCTTTCTGGTGCAATGACACCAGCAGGATTTGGAGTTTCAATACTAGCGCCACTAATTCGCAATGGTTTTATTGACTGGATGATTAGCACTGGTGCAAATCTATACCACGACATGCACTATGGTTTAGGCTTTGAATTGTTTGCTGGCAATCCGTTTGTAGATGATGTGCAATTACGCCAGCAGGGTACTATCCGTATTTATGACATTGTTTTTAGCTATGATGTATTATTAAAAACCGATGCCTTCCTGCGCAAAATTTTACAAGCAGAACCATTTCAGAAACGGATGGGGACAGCAGAGTTTCATTATCTGCTGGGTATGTATGTCCGAGAGGTAGAAAAGCAACTGGGAGTCAAACATTCTTGCTTGCTAGCAACTGCCTACGAGTATGGCGTACCTATTTATACTTCTTCTCCCGGTGATAGTTCGATTGGTATGAACGTTGCAGCTTTGGCGCTAGAAGGTTCACAGTTAGTACTAGATCCAGCAATTGATGTCAATGAAACAGCGGCGATCGCCTACAATGCCCGAGCAGATAAAGGCAAAAGTGCAGCGGTGATTATTGGTGGTGGTAGTCCCAAAAATTTCTTACTGCAAACTCAACCACAAATTCACGAAGTATTGGGACTAGAAGAACGGGGACACGATTACTTTGTACAATTTACCGATGCTCGTCCAGATACTGGTGGTTTGTCTGGGGCAACACCTTCAGAAGCTGTAAGCTGGGGTAAAATTGATCCCCAAGAACTACCCAGCACAATTGTTTGTTACACCGACAGCACCATCGCATTACCTTTAGTAACAGCATATATCATTAACCAATGTCAATCCCGTCCCCTCAAGCGACTGTACGACCGGCGACAAGAGATGTTAGAGACACTGCGGGCAGATTATTTAGCAGTTCAAACTCAACCACCAGAGAAAATACCAGCTGCTATGACTGAGGTCACCTCCCAAGAAGTAGCAACCTATCCCTGTGGTAGGATGATTCCTCGTAGCCATTAATAATTGTTATACCGTTTCTCCAAAAAATGACTATAAATGTTCTTGGTTGGTAGTGAGTATTTAAGTACTCACTACGAACTATGTGTAGTTCTATTTTTGAGAATTGGTATTAGTAGTTGGAGAAGTGGCACAAAAGACTATTTTCCTTTTTGGGTCTTAGTGTCTATGCGGTGAAAAATAATTTTTAAAACACCAAGACACAAAGACACCAAGAAAAATCCATTTCCAAGACTACAGGAGTAGTATTAAGGTAGTTAGGCTTTCATTTTGATCCGTATCATTGCAACATCAAAAATCAAACCCCCGACAACTAGCTTTTGTTGCCCTGCGAGATATTCACAAAGGAGCTTATGCTGATGTAGCATTAGACCGGGTGCTGCAAAAAGTCAATTTAGCAGATAGCGATCGCCGTTTGGTAACAGAATTAGTTTATGGTTGTACAAGAAGACAGCGTACTCTTGATTTCCTGATCGACCAACTCAGTAAAAAGAAATCCCACCAGCAACCAAAAGACCTCCGCACCATTTTGCATCTCGGCTTATATCAACTCTTGTATCAAGAACGCATCCCCGCTAGTGCTGCTGTTAATACTACTGTACAACTAGCTAAAGAGAATGGTTTTCCTGGACTTGCTGGTTTTGTTAATGGTTTATTGCGCCATTATCTTCGCCTTGCAAAGGAGGAGGCGGGGACGTTCCCTGTGTCTTTGTTGCAACTACCAGAAAACCCAGTAGAACGCTTGGGTATTTTACACAGTTTTCCCGACTGGATTGTTCAAGTTTGGATAGATCAATTTGGTGTTGCCGAGACCGAAAAACTTTGTATGTGGATGAACCAAACTCCAACAATAGACTTGCGGGTAAACCCGTTGCGTACTACTGTAGATGCAGTAGAAGCAGCTTTACGAGATGCTGGGGTTTCTTGCCAACGCCTCCCTCACTTACCGCAGGCGCTACGATTGCTGACAAATCCCGGCCCTATCCAAAATCTGCCTGGTTTTCGTGAGGGTTGGTGGAGTGTACAAGATAGTAGTGCTCAATTAGTCAGTCACTTCCTCGATCCCCAACCAACAGAAGTGGTAATTGATGCTTGTGCAGCACCTGGAGGTAAAACTACCCATATTGCCGAATTGATGCGAGATGAAGGAAAAATTTGGGCGTGCGATCGCACTCCCTCCCGGATGCGGAAACTCCAAGCAAATGTGCAAAGACTCAATCTCAAATCTGTTCAAATTTGCATTGGTGACAGCCGTAATTTACCCCAGTTTACCAACTCTGCTGACCGGGTTTTGCTAGATGCTCCATGCTCTGGTTTGGGAACCCTGCACCGCCATGCTGATGCTCGTTGGCGACAAACACCAGAATCTGTACGGGAACTTTCGATACTTCAGCAGGAATTAATATCACATACATCTAATTTTGTCAAGGATGGAGGTGTATTAGTTTACGCTACTTGTACGTTACATCCAGCAGAAAATGAAGGCACAATCGAGTCATTTTTAGCCAAAAACCCGAATTGGCAAATAGAGCCTGCTAATCTTAATTCAGCTTTTTCTAAGTACTCCACGCCACAAGGCTGGCTGAAAGTATTGCCCCATCAGCATAATATGGATGGATTCTTTGTGGTTCGCTTAAGAAAAACAAAGCATTCAGGGTGAATACTGTCAGGGGTTGTAAGATTTCAGGGAGGGCAGAATCAACAGAGGAGACTGTGATGTCAGTAAACTCCAGTAATGTAAAAAACTTAGTAAAAATTCTGATTGGAGCAGCTTGGATAGATGGCAAAATTCAACCAGAAGAAAGGCAATATTTACACCAGATAGCTCAAGAAAAAGGCGTAGCTGGCGATCCAGAGATCAAACCCTTGCTTTACGAATTAGTTCCCGTTCAACCAGTGAAGTGCTACGACTGGGTAAGGGAGTATTTGGGCGATCGCCCTCGCATGGAAGATTACCAAAACCTGATTCAAGCCATTAGCGGTTTAATTTACAGCGATGATGAAGTGGCAATAGAAGAAGCAAAACTGCTTATGAAATTACAACAATTGTCTAATTTTAATCAGGAAGAGTCAACCCAAGCCGGATTAAATGCCCTTCTCAAACAAATTCAAAAGCTTTATCGTCGTTGGGTTGAGATTCAAAATTAATGTTTGTTATTTGTTCCTAACAACCAACTACCAACTACTAACAACTACCAAATGAATAATCACTATTTGGGTTCGCCAACACCTGGGGTTTCGTCTTTTTCAATCTTGGGTACAATGCTAGGACGTTCTTTATCTTCCCAACCAACGGGGCGCTTGGAGTTGTACCAAGCAATTGAACCAATCGTGACAGCAGCAATGAAACCAATCACATAAACCGCAGTGAAAGCAAAAGGAAAATGCGGTTCGTTTGCTGCTTGCGCTGCTGCTTGCATCAATAAAGCCATGAGTATATTCTCCTAAAGTAGGCAACACTACTTAAAAACCTATAAAAAGAGCGTATCACCAACATCCCCCGCAAGTCAGAGGGGAGGGAAGAAATTAGGAGGTGGGGAGTTGGGGAGGTTGCGAGAGAATTTCTCCCCATTACCCCTAGAACCCCATCTCAGAATCGACCACCATCACTTCACTGCGATGAGCTTGGTTTCAGTCTCTCTCGCCAGGAGGGCTGACTACCAGAGGAGTTACCAGAAGAAGGCATATAACGTCGTCGAGGCATTGCAGGCAAATAATCTGATTCTACTCGTCTGTAACGACGTGGTGTGTTTGCTGGGGTAGATTCGCTCCTGGCAGCTGATTCGGAATTACTGTAACGACGTTGATAGTAGCGCCGTCTGCGTCTTGGGGTTTGCTCTTGTTGCTGCTGTTGGTCCTGTCTCTTATACACATCT
>JANZYY010000256.1 GCA_026419705.1 Fischerella sp. | reverse complement strand
CAACTACATCACAAGCCAGCCCAACACCTAACACTCAAATTACTAACAATAACGACATCGCTCCTCAACCTGGTGATTCACAGTTTGTCGGACCTGTGCAACCACAACAGGAAGCTGCACAGCCAAGCAATACATCTAATACCAATAACGCTACCCCTGTATCTGAAGTGCAGGAATTTAGCGACTTGAACAAAGCACCGCAACAATTGCAAAAATACATCCAAGATGTGGCTGCATTGGGTGTTTTGTCTGTAGAAGCAAGTGCGAATAAGAGCAACTCTAGTACCACAACCAACCAGTTTGAACCTAATAAAAATATTACTCGCCGAGAATATGCTCGTTGGTTAGTGGCTGTCAATAATGCCATGCATGCCAATAGCCCATCTCAGCAGATCCGCTTGGGTTCAGAAAACTCTCAACCAGCTTTCCAGGATGTATCAAAAAAAGATCCTGATTTTTCAGCCATTCAGGGATTAGCGGAAGCAGGCTTAATTCCCAGTTCTTTGTCTGGTGATTCTACACAAGTTTTGTTTCGTCCTGATGCACCGCTAACACGAGAGCAATTGCTTTTGTGGAAAGTACCTTTGGATACTCGCCAAGCGTTACCTGCTGCCAATATAGATGCAGTCAAACAAACTTGGGGCTTTCAAGATGTGGGGAAAATTGACCCCAAAGCATTACGAGCTGTATTAGCAGATTTCCAGAATGGAGAACAATCGAATATTCGTCGAGTGTTTGGCTATACAACACTTTTCCAGCCTAAAAAACCAGTGACTCGCGCTGAAGCTGCTGCGGCGTTGTGGTACTTCGGTTCTCAAGGCGAGGGGATATCAGCAACTGATGCTTTGAAGTTAAAGCGATCGCAGTAAGTTGTCGTGCATAAAAAATGCACAAAAAATAGCAGGATCAATTAGGCTTTCAGAAACCTGCACTTATTCTATTCCTATTGACATTAATTCCCTGTTTAATCGGGTACAAGCAACTCCCGGCGAGTTTGGTTTCACCAATGTCACTAATGCTTGTCTGGTAGGGACATTAGATGACGTGGCGCAAGGTAATTTTAGCGTCTGTTCCAACCCGAATGATTACTTATTTTGGGATGGCGTGCATCCCTCCACACGAGTTCATAGTATCATGGCAGAATCAGCACTCTCAGGGCTGAATACTCAGTCTCTACCCAAATCTTGGCAAGTAGAATGAACCACTAAGTCACCAAGACACCAAGAAGGGAATTTTCTATTTGTCATAGGAAGTACATTCATCCCGCTTTCTGTGCAACTAAAAGCAGCATTCTGAACCCCACATCGGTAAAATGCATGCAGTTGGGAATGAATACCACAAGCAGTAGTTTTTTGAGCAGAGATGTGCAGGCTTGCAGTTTGATCGTTAAGTCATTTATCCTTGGCGATCGCAAATGACAAACAATAAATTACACAAGAACATTTTTAACAGTAACGATGTATTAAAGGATTTTGGTGAAGACCAGCAATTTTCTACAATAATGCCAGAGTGGTTGATCAAAGGTATCAGCAAAGCAAATGCCTAAAACCGTTGCCGACGTAATGAGTCGTGACCCGATTGTTGTCCGACCTGAAACTCCTCTGAAGGAAGCAATTCAAACTTTGGCAGAAAAACGCATTAGTGGGCTACCTGTTGTAGATAACGCCGGTAAGTTGGTAGGCATTATCTCAGAAACTGACTTGATGTGGCAGGAAACTGGTGTTACGCCTCCGGCGTACATCATGTTTCTTGATAGCGTGATTTATTTGAAAAATCCTGCTGCTTACGAACGCGATCTGCACAAGGCGCTAGGACAAACTGTTGGAGAAGTCATGAGTAAGAACCCGATTACTATTTCTCCAGATAAAACCTTAAAAGAAGCTGCCAAAATCATGAACGATCGCAACGTTCATCGTCTACCAGTACTTGACAGCGAGGGTCAAGTCATTGGTATTCTCACCCGCGGCGATATTATTCGAGCAATGGCAGCAAGTCAAGATTAGTAATTGGTTGGCTGTTGTTTGCTGTTGGTTGTTTGGTTTATGGCATAACTACCAACTAACTACCAACCAGCAACTACCAACAAAATACCTTTAAAAAGTGAGATAAATAAATGAGTGTTACTCCTGAATCAGTCAAACAATTGCTAATTTCTCAGGATTTAGGCGATCGCTTGCGAGCAGTAAATCAAATTCGCGAACTGGAACCAACGATTGGTTTTGAGTTAATTCAAAACGCCATTAATGATAGCAATTCTCGCGTACGCTACTCGGCTGTAAGTCAGTTGGATACCTTAGGTGGACAAAATTTAGATTTATCGTTGAGTATATTGCGCGATCGCTTGCTTAACGATCCAGAACCGGACGTGCAAGCAGCAGCAGCAGACTGTTTAGGCGCCTTAAAACTAAGTGCAGCTTTTGAAGATTTACAAAACCTTTACCTAACAAGCAATGAATGGATAGTCCAATTCAGTATTATCGCTACCTTGGGAGAATTAGGCGATCCGCGTTCTTTTGACCTACTCAGACAAGCACTTTCCTCAGACAATGAGTTAGTACAAGCCGCTGCTATTAGTTCTTTTGGAGATTTAGGAGATACACGAGCAATTCCACTCTTAACTCCCTACGCTACCAACCCAGATTGGCAAATCCGCTATAGAGTTGTACAAGCTCTAAGTCGCTTGGGAGGTACAGAGGCTAAAACAATACTAGAAACTTTGGTGAACGATCAAGTAGAGGCCGTTGCAAGTGAAGCAAAAAAATCTCTAAACAACCTCTAATGTTTGCACCTCAGAAGTCTATTGAGGTGTTCCAATCATCTAGCGGTTCGCGATCGCTTAATTCGTGAACCGCTTTTTTGTGACCAAAAAAGCAACCAGACAAACTTTCAAATCCTCGTTAATAGGTTCAACTTGGTAACGAAAATTAAGAGCCTTTGGCTTTCTCCATCTGAGTCTATGTCGCCAGAGAGAAAAGGATTTTTAACGTATTTTTTTCATCAAAAAATATACGTAACATTTTTATTGTTTTTTTGTATTATATATTACATTTCAACTTCAGTATTTTTCCGAAACTTATCAGCAATATCAAGAAAAAGTAAACAATCGGATTTTGAGATGACAAAAGCTCGGATACGCAAATAACATACGGATATGTTTAAAAACAAACCAAGAAAAAATCGTAGTTTCCATTAAGTAAGCCATGCAAAAATTAACTGTTCTCGCAAAAACACTAGTAGCATTTACCGTTGGATTAAGTGTCGCTTCTACCATGTCATCTGCACGCGCTGTTTCTCTAGTTCCCCAACAGGAAGGAGAAATTAAAATGACAAATTTTGATTGTTTGTACCCCAGTGACCCCAATAAATGTATCGACACAAATAGTCTATTAGGTTACACAGTCACTAGCTTACCCTACGATTTTGATGGGAAGCAGCCGCAATACGGACTCAGCCGTTTGTTTGTTGATAATAGAGATACAAGTAACAATTGGGGTTTTGGAATTAAATTCGGAACTCAGGATGCAGGAACAAATACCCCTGCTGGTGAATATTGGTTCCGTCCTGTAGCTTACTTGGCCGAATTCGCTAATCAGGTTCCCACAACAAATCCCACAGCCACCAATAAGCCTGCTGAAAATGGTCAATTAGAAGTTGGTAAGTTCCAGTTTAATTTTGAAAAAACGATTTCAGAATTGACGCTATTTTTCTTTGATACAGAAGACGGAAACTTTACTGGGCTTAAAAATCCGGATGACCTGTTGCTTGCGGGAGCAAACAATAATATTCAGTCAAAAACACTGAAAAATGTTAAATCCTTTATAGTACAGTTGGGTAAGCCCGGACCTGACAGCAAATTCCCAAAAACTGGTGATGGTGTTGCTTTAAAAGGAACTTTTGTCGTCAAACAAGTACCCGAACCAGGAATGGTTCTAAGCTTAGGGGCTTTAGCAGTAGTGGGTATGTTTGGTTTAGGACAACGCAAAAAAAGTGTACCAACAACTTAACATAAGCTCGCAGGTTCGTGGTCAGTAATTTAGACATTGAATGTTTAAGGATTAAAGTTATTACTACGAACTTCGACTCTCCCCGTACTAGCAAGTAACGGGGATTCAAACTGTTGCGACAGGGAAGCTCTCCCCTTTTTACAGTTATTATTCCAGAGAAATATTCTCTGTAGGACAGTCAAAAGTCCCCTAGAGGTCTTGGCTAAATCTAGATTTAGCTATTCCTTTACCTTTAAAAGTGCATTAGCCGAACCGTTACAATCTGCATTTATCTTAATACCTTTAGCAGTCACGAATAGACTACGTTTAACTCGTTTCCCCAACGATTTCCACCCTTCTGGATTGCTGCCAAATACAGGTAAAGTATCGTTATCTAAAAAAACTTGCTTAATGTCCTCATGAACAGACGCGCTGTTTGATTTGAAGGCATAGAAATCAGGAAATTTTTGATATCAAATCAAGCTTAATGGAATCTGGATGTAATCATTTACTAGCTTAAGTACTTGTTTTGGATAAGTTGCAGCAGCAAGTCCTCCCTCCCTTCTGTAGCTCGGTAGTTTTGGCTTATCTTCTGATTCTCCATGGCGATACATTTTGTCAAGTTCGTAAAAATACTGGAAACTTTACCTAATAGAAAGCTTCGTATAAATCCCCTTCTCTTGAATGTAATTGAGCAGACGGAGTTGCTAATTCCATGAGTTAGAAGGTCTACTCTATTCAATTTTTTATGAAATGTTTGAATAAGTGGTGTATCTAAGTAAATTCTACGAACATTACTTATATATGTAGGATTGATTAGTTGGAAATAATTGTTATAAATACGTAGACTTTTCGGTTTTTGCGGATAAAAATTATTTTTTTTATCTGTAAATGAAGACTGCATAAATTCTGCTATTTTAGACTAGCAAATTTAGAGATATATCTATTAATTTAGAGGAACGATAGGAGCCTTTTTTGACTATTGCAGCAATCTCAATTTGCAGAAGGGAAATTATGCCTCAACCGAAATTTTTAGGAACGATTGCAGGAACAGTTTTGGGTATAGGTTTAGCTGCTAATATGCCTGCTGCTCATGCTGGTTCTATCATTCCTACGACAGAAGGTGAAATCAAGACAAATCTCGAATGTCTCGTTCCAAGTAAGTGTATCGACACAACTTCATTAGGTTACAAAGTCACAAGTTTAGTATTTGATTTTGACAATAAATTACCTAAATATGGGCTGAGTCGATTATTTGTCGATAACAGAAGCACCAATAACATTTACAAAGGACAAGGTTTGACGATTAAATTTGGGACACAAGATGCAGGTACTAACACAGCACTTAATCAATTTTGGTTGCGTCCTGTAGCAATTAAAGAAGATGGTACTTTGCCTGAACAAGGTCAATTAGAAGTTGGTCGTTTCCTATTTGAATTCGATCAAAAATATGAAGAAATTACGCTAGATTTCTTTGACATTGAAGATACAGGTACTGGCATCTTACAGATCAATGGGCAACAAGTTAACGATAAAATGTTGCAACCGTTGACAAAAAATGCAAACAACAGTACCCAAAGATTGACACTGACAAAGGTGCGGTCTTTTGTGGTGCAGTTGGGTAGTGGTTATACTCCTAAGTTCCAGCTCACTGGTGATGGTGTCAGCTTGTCAGCAATAAATACTTCAAAAGCTGTACCGGAACCAGGAACCACCGTGGGCTTGGGTGTTTTGGTAGTAGCTGGTATGTTCGGTTTGCGACAACGCAAGCGGACACGACAACCAGGTTAAATTTGATACTAAAATCATAATATAACATCGGCAAAGCCTGTGCAGACAGGCTTTTTCCAATAACTCCAGGCTTGAGTCGCTGTCATGACTGAGTTGTAAAATCAGCCACCCAGCACATATCTATTTATGTATTTCCGGAGGCGATCGCTTGCAATTTTTTAGCATCAAGTATCGTAATTTTGCCACCCCGACTGTAAGCAATTACTGTCTTCAAACTTTTAAATAAACGTACGCACTCTTCATACGTAATGCCGATACTACGAGCGATGCGATAGTATGGTATTCTAGCTTTTAAGGTTTCTCCCTGGGGGCTGGATTCTGTACCGTGTTCCGCAGCAAAATATCGAATTAACCTTGCCAATCTGACAATCGCTCTTTCAGAAACCAATCCGTGGACTGTTTCATGTAATTGCTGAAGTCGATTGTTCAAAACCATCAGTATGCGCAAGGCTATATCAGGATTCTGCGCAATGGCTTTAAGCAAAGCATCTCGTTCTACTGTGAGAATGTCACAATCAGTTTCAGCAGTGACTGTTGCGGGAGAGATTCCATTTCCCAAAACTGCAGGTGCTGCGAAAATTTCCCCCCGATCGAGTGTACGCAGAATCGTTTCTTTACCTGTGTTTGCTGTTTTGGTAACTTGGATTGTACCACTAACTACAGCACATAACTTAGCAGGCAGGCGATCGCCCTCATGTAAAATAATTTCTCCTTGCTTGTAGCGTCGCACTTGAGTGTGAGGTTGCAGACTTGTTTTGTCTGTTAGTTCTAAACCTGCAAACACAATTACCTGTGAGAGTTGCTCAATAGTTGCTTGCATAGTTTATACTAATTTCCAAAAAGAATGCCACACACATAGATATCCCTCATTATCCCCAATTCGGAGGACTGCAAATCTAGATGGGGTTACCCCTTTTTGAAGATCCCTTTACAAAGGGAGGATCTGTCGCAAGCGTTGAGCAAATTGGTGTTACTTTCCCCCTCAAAGGGATAGGATTTATAGAGCTAAAGACATGATAATTTTTTTAGTATCTGTCATATCTCCAACTAGCTTCTTGAATGGCAATGGAAATTCCTTAATGAGTGTAGGAACCGCAAAAATTTGATCTGCTTCTAAACGTTCTGGTTGCTGATAAATATCCACAATTTCTAATTCATAACGTCCTTGCAAGTACTCTTCGCAAAGTTTTTGAATTTGTCTAATAGCCCGTAAAGATTTCATACTCTTGCTAGCAACATACAACCGCAAGATGTATTTTTCTAAATCCAGATTAGAAAGCGACTCAAAAGCATCTTGAGAGTTATCCAAATACTCATTTGCATCATTGTTAGCTTGTAAATAATCATCCATAAAAGCCCTGATTGAATTTTTCAAAACAGTAGAAT